>JBBRGY010000167.1:0-6821 GCA_038223495.1 Burkholderiales bacterium
GAGCTGCATGAGCAGAAAAATTTCTTCGTTTCACAGATGAAATTGCTTGAGGCGCAGCGGATTGAGCAGCGCACCCGCTTTGACCTTGAAATGATGGCCGAGATTGGTTTCTGCAAAGGCATCGAGAACTATTCGCGGCACATGAGCGGACGCCAGCCGGGCGAACCGCCACCGACGTTGATCGATTACATGCCGCGCAATTCGCTGATGTTCATTGACGAATCGCACGTCACCGTGAGTCAGGTCGGCGGCATGTATCACGGCGATCGTTCGCGTAAGGAAAACCTGGTGAATTACGGTTTTCGTTTGCCGAGTGCGCTCGATAATCGGCCGCTCAAATTTGAAGAGTTCGAGCGGCTCATGCCGCAGACGATTTTTGTTTCTGCCACACCGCAAAAGTACGAGCAGGAACATGCCGATCAGGTCGCCGAGCAACTCGTGCGCCCAACCGGATTAGTTGATCCGATTTTGATCGTGCGACCCGTAAAAACGCAGATTGATGATTTGCTGGCTGAGGCCAATTTGCGCGTTGCCAAAAACGAGCGTGTGTTGGTCACGACACTTACTAAACGCATGGCCGAGGACTTAACCGACTACCTGAATGAGAACGGCATCAAGGCGCGCTATTTGCACTCAGATATCGACACCGTTGAGCGCGTGGAAATTTTGCGCGATTTGCGGCTTGGTGAGTTCCATGTGCTGGTCGGCATCAATCTGCTGCGCGAAGGGCTGGACTTGCCGGAGGTGTCGTTAGTCGCAATTCTCGATGCGGATAAAGAAGGGTTTCTGCGCGCCGAACGCTCGCTGATTCAGACCATCGGCCGCGCCGCACGCCACATCAATGGCACCGCGATTTTGTATGGCGACAAAATCACCGATTCGATGAAAAAGGCCATCGACGAAACCGAGCGCCGTCGCAACAAGCAAATCGCCTTTAACCTCGCCAATGGCATCACACCACGCGGCGTGCAAAAAGCGATTAAAGACATCATCGACGGCGTCTACGATCCTGACGAAGAGAAGCGCGTTGCCAAGGATGCCAAAGCCAAACGCGAGTTCGGCGCAATGGACGAAAAGAGTCGTGAGAAGACGCTCAAGTCGCTGGAAAAAGCCATGCTCGATGCTGCGCGAAATCTGGAGTTTGAGAGGGCGGCCGAGATGCGCGATCAGCTCACCAAGCTCAAGGAAGAGATGTTTGGCGTGGGGACGACGGGCGCGTGATCGGCACCTCAGTGAGCGGGGTGAAATCCGCGAATGGTTGCCGCTCGGGTGCACGGCGATAATTGCAGCATGGAACTCTCCGCTTACCTCAAATCTTTTCTCGGCCTGTTGGCGATTGTGGACCCGTTCATTGCGGTGCCGATGTTTCTAGCTTTGACGCCGACGGCGACGGCTCAAGATCGATTTCGCATTGCGCGGATCGCCGCAATTTCGGTGTTTTGCATCCTGGCGATTGGTTTGTTGGCTGGCGGGCCAGTGCTGGATTTCTTCGGCATCTCGCTGCCCGCTTTTAAAGTGGCGGGCGCTTTGTTGCTGTTGTTAAGTGCGCTGGATAGCTTTCAGGCGGCGCCGGGCCGCGTCCGGCAAACGCCGGAAGAAGAGGAAGAGGCACTGCACAAGCACGCGGTGGGCGTGGTGCCAATCGCGATTCCGCTATTGGCTGGGCCAGGCGCGATTTCGATGGTGATTGTGTTCGGTCAATCTCATGCCGGACTGCGTGCTTTGGGTAAGCTGCCGCATTTGGGTTTGATGCTTGTGGCGATTCTCGCCGTTGCCCTGATCACGTGGGTCACGCTGCGAGCGGCGCAACGCGTGTCGGTAGCGCTAGGAATCACGGGAATGAACGTGGCGACGCGGGTGGGTGGATTAATCACCGCCGCGCTTGCCATTGAGATTCTGGCGTCAGGCTTAACTGGGCTATTTCCGGGATTGAAATCGTAATGGCTTTTAGCTGAAAACACCGCTGTACTGGGGCTAAACGTGCATTCGAAGTGAAGTCGATAATTGCATAATATGCCGTCTAGCCCTTCAATCCGCTCACATTTAGCGAAAAGCTGAATAGGTATCTTTAGCTGTCGTTGCAGCATTCATTCGCGTTGCCCGGACTCGCAAATGCTCGCCAAAGCTTTTTGCCTTAAGCCAACGCCTGATCGTGCGCTAGCAGCGCTTCCGCCGCAGCGCCAACTCGCTCGTGATGCTCTGCGCCAATGTTCGTCAGCATGGGCAGCATCGGACCCATATCCGCAATGCCAGCCAGCGTGACCGCTTCATGCAGTGTGCGAATCGGGCTGATGCTGTCGCGGCATTCCTCCATAGGCATGTAGGCTTCGCGAATCTTGGCGGCTTCGTCGTACTGGCCTGCTTTGATGAGCTTGAGCATTTGCATCGAGCCGCGTGGCGCGATGCAAACTGAGCCAGACGTGAAGCCCTGCAAGCCAAAATCGCGCAGATGGATGATGGCCGGCGTTTCGCCGATGCCGCTCAAAATCATCTTCGGATCAACCTGTTGCGTCAGTTCTTTGAGGTAAGGATCGTCAGACGGGTCTTTGCGGACAGTGCCGTATTTGACCGCTGCGACGACGCCATCGGCCACCAGCTTCGCAACGGTTTTTGGCTCAAGATAATTGTCAGACTTGATGTAGACGATCAGCGGCTTTTTGTAAAACTTTGACAGCCGCAGAATGCCAATCGCCAGACCTTCGTCTGTCGACGGAAACGGCAGCGGCAGCACCATCGCGGTCGGAAACGCGCGGCTACGCAGCAGGTCAACCTGGTCAATCGCCTTGCCGAAGTCAGGCCCGATGGAGGGGATGACCCAGCTATCTTCACCCGCCAGGTTCTCAAGCATTTCGAGGACCTTGTGATAGTCGCGAACGCCGATGTTGTAGAAGTTGGCGTTGCCGCCGTACATGAGCGTGCGCACGCCGCCGCCTTCGAGATGGCGAATCATCGCTTTGTTTGCGGCGATGTTCAGCGAATAATCGGGATGCCGCGCAATGGGCGGCACGGCCAATACTGAAGCGGCCAGATCGTCGGGGGTAACGGGTGTCGTTTTCACAGTAATTGTCCTTAGCGATTCGTTACAGCAGAAGTCGTGGCAACCACAGCGATACAGCAGGCACGTAGGTCACGATGGCGAGCACGAAAAGTAGCACACCAAAGAACGGCATGAGCGATTTCACCAGCGCTTCGATGGTGACTTTGCCCACGGCGCTGCCGACAAACAACAAGGCTCCCACCGGCGGTGTGAGGAGTCCAATCGACAGATTGATCATCATAATCATTCCGAAATGCACCGGATCAATGCCCAGCGTTTTGACGACAGGCAGCAGGATCGGCGTCAGGATCAGAATCAGCGGTGCCATGTCCATCATGGTGCCGAGCACCAGCATCATGACATTCATGCACAAGAGGATGACGTATTTATTGTCCGAGAACGATGAGAAAAGCTCGGTGATCTTGAGCGGAATCTGCATCAAGGTCAGCATGTAGCCGAAAGCAGCCGCAAAACCGATCAGGATCATCACAATCGTGACCGTTTTCACCGTGCGGTGAACCAGCTTGGGCAGGTCTTTCCACTTGTAGTCGCGATAGATAAACATCGTGACAAAAAACGCCCAGACCACCGCGATGGCGGCCGATTCGGTGGCGGTAAACACGCCGGACAAAATGCCACCGAGGATGATGACCATCGTCATGAGGCCCCAAAGCGCATCAATGGAAATTTTGATGGCTTGCTTCAACGGGATGACGTCGCCCTTGGGAAAGTTGCGCTTTTTGGCGGTGTAAAGACACAGCACCACCAGCGACAATCCAAGCAGTAAACCGGGCATCACACCCGCAATAAAGAGCGACGAGATCGAGATCGACCCGCCGGCAGCCAGCGAGTAAAGCACCGCGTTGTGGCTGGGCGGAATCAGAATGGCCTGCACCGAACCGCTTACCGTCACAGCGGTTGAAAAATCGCGCGGGTAGCCCTTCTTTTCCATTTCTGGAATTAGCACGGATCCGATCGATGCGGTATCCGCAACCGATGAGCCAGAGATCGCGCCGAAAAACGTGGACGCCAGAATGTTCACGAGCGACAAGCCGCCTTGAATGAAGCCAACGAACACGCCCGCGAATGCGACGAGCCGTCGTGACATCCCACCTTCAGCCATGATCGCACCCGCGAGCACAAAGAACGGGATCGCGAGTAATGAGAATTTATTGACGCCGCCCGCAATCGCGATCATCACTGCGTCGAGCGGAATGTCGATCCACCATGCGCCGATCAGCGCCGATGCGCCTAGCGCATAGGCAACGGGGACACCAAGCATCATAAGTAAGACAAAACTGCCGAGGAGTACGAGTGCGTCCATCAGTTTGCTGCCGTCGTCGCGTCGATACCGTGATCAACGTCGTGGTCGAAGCGCACCACGGCGCGAGAATTTTGTGGTCCGTAAAAAATATGTTCGAGCACGAAAAGCAGCGTGAAAAAGCCACCAATTGGTACCGGCGAATAACTGATGCCCACGGCCATCCAGGGCAAGTCGCTGATGGTTTGGCCCATCGTTTCCAGACACAGTTTCGTGCCGTAAATGAGCATGAACAGACTCAGGAGAAACATCACGAAATGCACGAAAACGGCTGCGAATTTTTTCAACACTGCGGGCAGACGATCCGTCACCATCGCCACTGCGATGTGCGCGCCTGCACGATAACTGGCGGCTGCACCGATGAAGGTGAAAACCACCATGAGCAAAATCGAAATGGGCTCAGGCCAGCGTGATCCGGTGCCGAGAACGTAGCGCGCAAAAATTCCCCACGGAATAATCAGCGACATAAAAAAAATGGCGGCGCCTGCCACCCAAATGCACACCAGGTACAGCTTGTCCATGACGCTAAGAACAGTTTCTCGCACGAGTATTCCCCCTTGTGACTTGTTTGACAGCTCGTCAATCGGATCACCCCTGCGATTACCGCAATAACCGCAGGGATTTTTTTTGTTAACCGCTAATTACTTGGTGTCGGCGATACGCTTCATCAGATCGGTGAACTGAGCGCCGTACTTGGCGCGAACGGGGGCCGTTGCGTCATAGAACAACTTTTGATCCACTGTGATGAACTCAACGCCTGATGCTTTGAGCTTGGCCGTGTAGTCAGCAACGCTTTTGTCCCACAGCGCGCGTTGGTCATGCTGGGTTTCACGCGAAATTTTCTTGATCAACGCCTGGTCTTCTTTCGAGAACTTGTCCCACGCCATCTTTGACATCACGAAGATTTCCGGAATGATCAGATGGTTGGTTTGCTCGTAGTACTTCGCGCCGGTCGAATAGTGATTGGACGTGAAGAAGCTCGGTGGATTGTTTTCTGCACCATCGACCACGCCGGTTTGCAGCGCGCTGAACACTTCGCCGTAAGCCATCGAAATCCCGTTGCCGCCCATTGCGTTCATGGTGTCGACGAAGAGCGGGTTGCCCATCATGCGAACTTTGATGCCCTTGAGATCGGCAGGTGTACGCACCGGCTTCTTGGTATAGAGGCTGCGTGAACCACCATCCATCCAGCCTAGCGCAACAAGGCGCGCTGGGCTTGCCGTCACTTTTGCCAGCAGTTCATCGCCAATGGGGCCGTCGATCACGTGACGCATGTGTTCCTCGCCGCGAAACACGAAGGGCATGTTGAACACGTTCACATCGTTCACGACGGGGCCAACGACGCCGAGCGAAATCCGCGCGATCTGAATGGCACCGAGTTGAACTTGTTCAACGACTGCTTTTTCTTCGCCGAGGACGCCGCCAGGATACATCTGAATCTTGATGCGACCATTCGTCGCAGCGTCGAGCTTTTTGCCCATGTTTTCAATGGCAACAACGGTGGGGTAGCCCGCCGGATGGGTGTCGGTGGCTTTGAGTACGACGTTTTGTGCGTACACGCCGAACGTCAGCGCGCCAGCAAGCGTCATCGCTGCCAAAGTTTTCAATTTGAATTTCACGTTAGGGTCTCCTTGGGTGGTTGTGAGTGACTATTTTCAGTAACAGGGGTCATGACAGCAGGAACTTCGGCTCGGGCAAGCCGCGCACGCCGGGGCTAAGCGCGAATACGCCGCCTGCCAGCGGTTGATCCGCCAGGCCAGCATCGTCAACGCCCGATGGTCGTATCGAGGTGACAAAAAGGGTATCAAGGTTTTCTCCACCAAAGGCGCACATGGCGGGCTTTTTGACGGGAACAGCGAGCGATCGGTCGAGCTTGCCGGACGGGGTGAAGCGGTGAATCTGCCCGGCGTCGTTGCCGCAAATCCAGTAGCAGCCTTCGGCATCAACGGCCGCGCCGTCAGGGCGACCGGGCAGGGGATTCATGTCTACAAACACGCGCTTGTTGCTCGGCGTGCCAGAGTCGGTGTCGTAGTCAAACGCCCAGATCATCTGCACCGACGGATGCGAATCCGACAAATACATGGTCTTGCCATCCGGGCTAAATGCCATGCCGTTCGGCACGATCATCTGTTCAAACAGCACGCGTTGGTCGCCTGCGCCGTTAAAACTGCTCACTGCGCCAACGGCGTTCGCGTCGGCCATGTTGAGGAACATGGTTCCCGCGAGAAAGCGGCCTTGACGATCACAGCGACCATCGTTGAAGCGCATGGTTGGGGCGGCGTGGTTTGCCTTTGCGAATAAGGCCGTGGTCGTGCTGCCATCGTCATTAAGCGTCACGCGGAATACGCCCGTTTCCATCGCGGCGACCCATTGATTGCCCGCAATGTGGGCGATACAACCGACCATTTCGGGCAGCGCCCACGAACGCGTGGTTTGCGACTCGGCGCGCCAGCGCCAGATGTT
>JBBRGY010000168.1:0-6807 GCA_038223495.1 Burkholderiales bacterium
CCGTATTGGCCTACGCGGCAAGCCGGGCTGGGGTTTGACCTGGCACCCTAAATGGCGATGCGCTGGCCCATCCAGTTCAAGATGTCCGCAAAGATGGTGTTGCGGTTCAGTTCGTTGAAGTTCTCGTGGAAGTTCTCAGGGCAGGCGTGGTATTCCATGAGGGCTTTGGGGATGGTATCTAACAAGGCCTTTGCACCTTGGGCATTGGCCAGCTTGTCATCCCCAGCTACCACGGCAAAAACCGGGTGCGTCCACGCGGCAAAACTGCTTGGTAGCGCTGCCTGCGCCGCCAACAGCGACGCCGCAAACCGAAAGCTCACGCTAAGTGGCGCGCGGTGATGGTGGCATCGTGGGTCAGTTCCTGCGCGCAAGTCCACGGGAATCTTTGCCAGCCATATTGCTTCAATCCGGATCACTCCAACCACTCACGCAGCCACTCACGCAGCCACTGTGCGCAGGCCGCACCTCCCTGCAAGGGCCAATGGACAACGACAGTGGCATCGGCGCGCTGGACTTCGATGCGCGGATAACAGATGGTGGTGCTGGCACCATCGCCTGCCATGGCTCCTCGTTCATTGTGACCGGTATGAATGCAGGGGAGGTGGTCGTCAACGCTCCCTGGCTGTGCTCGCGTATCCAGCGATGCACAATGTTGGCGTTGATGGCGTGGCCCAACGCCACGACGGCGATGGAGGCGCCGGGCTGATCACACTGCGCCACAATTTGGAGCTTGAGTTCGGTACTGAAAAGTCGCAGCTTGGGGACTTTGATGCGAGCTTGGCTCGCCATGGTGTGTACGATATTCATGGTGCACACTATTGGCGCCTCTTAGCGCCGTCTCAAGATGTGTTCGCCGCGCGCAAACCCCCATTTAGCGTGATGGCGGTGCGTGCGGAATGTTTGGATTCGCGTGAGTGGATTGGTCGCTACCACTGCAAGCTCTGGTCCGGATTCGGGCACTGCGGCAGCGGTTTGCAAATAAAAGCCAAGACATAGATGGTGTCGGCGGCAGGCGAGGCAGGTGCGGGCGGAGGGCTTGCACTTACCGGTGGTACCGCTGGTGGTGGCGGTTGTGCGCTCACGAACTCGGGCATGACGAGCATCTGTCGATCAGTCAAACGCTCGACCTTTAACGCATCAAAGCGTTGCATCGTTCGGACATTCATGGTTGCGCTCGACATGACCGGCGCAACCGTCGCAGTTGCGGTTGGTTGGGCGCGAAAAAGCATTGGCGTGAAGACGCCCGCAGGTTCGTTAATTGCCGCGCGTATCGCGAAAGGGGTGGCGTGCCCGCCGAATAGCCGTTTCGTCAGCAAGTGCGGCGCTAATTCTCCAGGCATAAGGGTGGCATCTTCGAGAATCGTGTTGTGTCGTTTCTGCAGATTGGCGCTACTGAGCAAGGCCGCCTGACTGAATCGAAAGCCATCGAACGGCCCACTGGGCGCAGGCCCGGCGTTGACCGAGGTCACGCTCACTTTGCGCGCGAAAACCAGAGCTGCGACGTAGGCTGGACACTCGCCCGTGGCCGGCGTTTTTCCATCGGATAGCATGCGTTCCGACTGTGCAAATTTCCAGAAGCGAGCTTTGAACAGGCCCGGATCGAACCACGGTCGTACGATCGCGGCGGAGCTGAACTCGAAGCTCATCGCCTGGTTGCCGCTCGGTGGCGTTGCGCTCCCGAGCATAGTCGTCAACCAGGCGGAGGGGGCCTCTTGCAGGAGCGCTGTCACCTCGCTCGCGCTCAGGGTGAAACCACGCCATGCATCTTCGGCCACTGCATTCGCTGGTGAAAAGCCGCTTGGCATCACCCGCACACCGTCGCTTGCATCGAGCAGCGAATCGAGATCGGGGTTGAAGTGCGAGCGCCACTCCGCCCAGGTCAACGAAGGTGATCGCGCACCGAGTGTTGCCACTTGCAGCTGCGCGGCTTCGATTTCGTCTTTGAATCCGTCGAACATCCACGCTTGCAAGAGCTCCGCCAGTTCACGGCGCAAACCTGGGCCGGTGGAGTGTAGCCAATCCAGATTTTCCTCAGGTCCGGCGCTGCTGGCCGTCAGATTCGCGGCGGTGTAGCGCTGCTCCGCGATCAGGTAGGCGTCGCGCATTTGCCGATAGGCAATGTATTTTTCAGAGTCCTGATCGTCTGTGTGCAGCACCGCGCGCGCTGCCTGAAATGCCACCTCATCGTCCGGTGTTCGGGACGACACGGCCAGCACGGCCGAATTGAGCACCGAGTCGTAGCTGTCTGACAGACGCACATCCCCGCTGGGCTGCCACGCCTCGCCGGTCGCAATCAAATCCACTACCGTCGAAAATTCCTTGCGATGGTGAATACTCTCAAGCAGCGCAGCGGCGTTGCTTTGGTCGAAAAAATCAAGCTGGCGCGGCGTGTACGGCAATGGAGAGATCGGAAAACTCAAAAAGCTTTGCTCTTTGGCAAACACTTTTTTCGCCTTCAACATCAAGGCACAGAGCGTGGTTGCGTCCATGTTGGCGACAGCCTTAAATCCACTGCGTAATACTTGCGAGCGGATCGGGGCTCTTCGGTGGCATGTGACACTTGAACCCGATCACCTGCGCGCCGTCGACCCGCATCATCTGATTTTCTGAATCGTAGTGATACTGCGAACTGCGCGAACCGCTGGCCGAGCTCTGCGAATGACTCCCGCCCAGGTGCCAAGGCCCGAACGCAATATAGCCGCCACCGCTGGTGGACGAGCGCTGCCATTCGGAGTGCATCTCTTCAAAGCCACTGCTTTTGGCAAAGCTTATCCATAGGTCTTTCACCGCGATCAACGAAGTCGGAAACGCCGCGATTAGTCCTTTCGGTGGTTTACCACCATCACTGACCATCTGGCTTTTTGCCTCCGGGTTGTTGGCATCAAAGCGCCAGCACTTGCTATTGAGAAAGGCGGACTTGAACCAGGGTCGCACGATCGGCACTTGCGTGACCTTGAAACCCATGCTGAAACTCGACGAATCGAATTTCACAGACGAATCAAAGTTTCCGCTGGCCGAACTATGCGATCCGCCGCCACCAAAGATTCCCAAGAATCCACCGGCCGCAGAGGACTTTGAGCGGCTCATGCTGTAGCTTGAGCTGCTGCTGCTTCCAAAGTCGGAAGAGCTGAAGCCAAACTCGGTCCACCCGGTTGCCTCCATAAAATTTCCAGGCACTACCGAGCTGTAAAAAAAGTCGCTTCCCGAAGCCATGCCGGTGAGTCGCGCTTTTTCGAGATCGTCGAGATACTGGCGCTTCAGAAGCGCCATGTCGCGTCGCATGACTTGATCGATGAAGGCGGAGATGGCTTCGACGTCATCCTTGAAACCGCTACTGACCCAATCGTCCATCGCCGCCTTCACACGGTTGCGCAGGATGCTCGCGTTCATTGAAAAGAAATGAATCGCTTTGACGTTGTCTGCGGTGAGTGCGTCGATGCGGTGACTGTTGTACTCTAGTGCATTGTCCTCGTAGGCTTTGAGCTTGCTGTTGTACGCGATGACGATCGGGCTCGGTTCAGTCACCTGCACATCGCTATCGTCGATGAGATTTTTCTTCGTCTTGGTGACCTGAAGAAGATTGCGAAACTTCTCGATTTTCTTTTTTGTTTCTTCGGGCAACTCCGTCTGCATCACCTGACTCATGCGCAAAATATACTCATAACGATCAGACAGCGTACCCTCGTTATTCATGATGCTCATGGCCGCAAATTGACTGTTGGTTGTGGCCGCAACGTCCGGCACGAAATCAACCAGGCGCGAGAAATTTTCTGCCTGCATGTAGAGCTTGGCGGTGTCCTGTGCGCGCAGACCTTCGAGCATAGCCGGCGTGATTTCAGGAGCTGGCGTAGCCGCGCCACCCGCCCCGGTGATCTCCTGAAGCGCAGCCTTTTTAACTACGCCAGTCAACCCCTGCGACAAAAATTCGAAGTCGCTCGGCATGATCGGAATACCGGGCGTCGCCCAGCTAAAAAAATTGTCTTCTGACTTCGGTACCGTATCGTCGCCATTGGTCAGAATGTTGTAGAGCTTACCCATGATCGAGTTAAGCATGACGCTGGGTTCTACGAGGGCCATGATTGAAATCCTTTAAAAACAATTTGGGAACAGAAAAATATCCTGTGACACAAAGTCAGCAGATCTCACCGATAGGCTCGCTAGACTTTCATTTGTCCACGCTTGTCGTCATGGAATGACGTAGCCGTATTGGCCGAGCGCCGCGACGATCGCTGCATAGTTGGCAGGTTTAGCGGTGGTCGTTGGAGCGCTGCGATAGGTGTCGAGCCTTTCCTTGCCACGTGGCTTGCCCGGCGGCGCTACTTCGTTGAACCCCATCAAAAGTGCCAGCTCCTCGGCGTTGTCCGCTTTCGAGAGATCGGTCAGCAGCAGGTCAAGTTCGGTCTTGATATCCGCGTCCGACATCGATGGCGTCCCTTCGCTGCCGTCCATGGTGAATGAGTCGGGAAACACGATGAAGCTGACCGGGAAATTGTTGTTGAATGCGTTGCCGCGACCGCTGCCGCCAAGATTTTTTCCGACCTTGTGCGAGCACTCGCCAAGCGCGAAACTGCTGGCACCGCCGCGATCTACAAAATAGAAGCCACTTTGTAAATCCATGTTGTGGCGAATCGCCAGCCCGTAGTCCCCGAGCTTGAAACCAAGAGAGGCAAGTTTTCCGGAGAGTGCGCCATAGGAAATTTCCGAAGCATCAACATAACTCGTCTGCAAGTGCTCGGGGCCGGTGGCGTGCGGCGTTGCCGAAACATAGTAGCCGGGCTTAGGATCGCCGTTTTTTGCCTGCTGGATCACCGGATATCTGCCCTTGTGCAGTAGGGTGGGTCGCTTGTCGATGATCGCCTCTCCACTAATCACCAGCGGGTGGTTTTCTGGCAGCGCAATCAGGCCGAACCAACCGTTGTCTTCGCCCCATGCGTTGCCTAGGTCGTCGTCCGGCATGGGCGTGATCCCGGGCGGCCCATACGCCGTCGGTGAACCGTCAAAATCAATGTTGACGTGGCCAAAAAATACGTAGGCTACCGCTTTGTCTGGGTCGCTGTCCCAACTCACTGCGGTCAACGTAACCTGTGGAAAATCATGCCCGGTTCGCCAGTTGTTGGACGGGTGATCTTTGAAAATTAGCTTTGCCATGATGTCGGAATTCCTTCATTGATTGGTCGCTTATTCCACGGAAAATCTAGCCATCAAACCGCGTCGCCAGTTCCCAGGTTTGCGTTGACGTCAAAAAAGCCTCGGCGTCTTCATTCAACGTGTGCTTGCGAATCTCATTGTTCCCCTCGAAGCACATGCAAGAATCACCTTCACACATCTTTTTCACGACGTCGAGTTTCATCAGTTGGTCGACGCCAGCCGTGCTCATCACGCGATTGAGGGCGCCCGCGATCTTCTCGCCAAGGGGTGCGTTGACCGTTGCCGAGTTAAACGCACCATCGCTGTCGTACTGCACGACGATGACACCGGTTCCGTCGATGCAATCATTGTCAAAGTTTTGGTTGATCCAGCCTTCGTACATGGCGAGTTCGACCCGCTCCACACGCGGTACCAGTGGTGCCTCGCGACTGACAATTGAGCGCATCGCGTCGAGCTCGATCTGAATACCTGCGATGTAGCCGCCGCGACCACCTTCATCGTTTTGCTTGTATTCATTCTCGATCTGGAGGCGCAAATCCTCGCCGGATTGATCTTGGGTGAATGCGTTGGTCACGGCGCTGCGAGTGCTTTTTATCCAGTTGGCCACCGAAAGCGTTTGGGCGGCTTTGCCCGCGCGCTCCACTTCGTCGTAGATCGCGTGCACCATGTCGACGAGCGGCCCGAGATCGGCACCAGTGGCGCTTTTCACCGCAGAAACTGCGGTCTTTTCGACTGCCTTCATGCCCGACTTGAACGCTGCCCCGAGGTAGTCCGGTTTCGCCTCTTTCGGAGAGGCGGCTTGTACCGTGGTTTGAAAGTTATCGATGGCGCTCAGGTAGGCGGTTGCGAGCTTTGCTTTGACCTCGACCGTCGCGTGAACATAGTCGCGAATGGTTTGCATATCGGTGTCAAAGTCGGCACTGATGGTGGATTCTCCAGACATTTCAAGCTCCTGGTGCCCGGAAAAACCGGCTTTTATGAGATTGCGTGCCGCTCAAAGCGGCCGAACAAGACCGCTTACGTGGCCACCAATTCTTTGCTCCACCTCTACGATGGCATCTCCTGCAATGCATCAAAGATTTTTTGGAGACCATTTCGTCGTCTGCGCCCAGTGTCATTCCGGCCTAAGGGTTGTCTTTGCGAAATATCAATTTTTCTGCAAATTTCCAAAATCTAGCTTTGGTACTGGTGATTGATTCGTATGAATGCGTCTATGCACGAATTCTGAGAACCGTTCAACCTGAGGGCATATTGGCCTACCTGTGCCAAATTCGGCGCATGCATTTGTTGACCCGCCCCATCGTTTTGGCCCACGGTGGCTCGGTGGTCAAAAATGAGGCTGACAACTTGCTCGCCGTGTTTGACGAACCGGCCCAAGCGGTGCACGCAGCTCTGGCCATGATGGACGCGGCAGCGGCCACGGTAGACGGTGATGCATCGGCCATCGCCTTTAGCATCGGCATCGACCGAGGCGATATTTTGCTGATTGAGCAGGTGGACTGCTTCGGCGATGCGGTCAATCTGGCATTTAAGCTGGGTGAAGACATTGCCCGCGCGGGCGAGATTTTGGTGACCGAGCGCGTCCGGGCCGCCGTGTTGGCCGCCACAGACACCGAAAAAGGCGCCATGCCCCTATTTGACGAAATGACGGTGTCGGTC
>JBBRGY010000169.1:0-6796 GCA_038223495.1 Burkholderiales bacterium
CGTTCCTGTATAGGGGCTATGCGTAATTTAAGTCGATAGTCGACTATAGACATAAACGATAGGTAGCCCCAGTGAAATAGGGCTTACAGAGAAATGCTGTTAGCAAAAACGGCGCTACGCAAACAGCGGAATCGACCCGTACTTCCCGCCCAAAACCTTCTCGCTTTGCGCTCCCGCAAATCCCCACCAGTCGCGCAGCAGGCTGGCGTAGAGCGAGCGATAGTCTGCGCTGTGGACAAAGTTGCCTTCGCCGGTGAGTTGCGTCAGCGACGGGTGCATGCCTTTGATGCCGCCCTTGACTGCGCCACCGAGCACGAATTGAGTGTTGGCAGTGCCGTGGTCGGTGCCGGCGCTCTGGTTTTCTTTGGCGCGGCGGCCGAATTCGCAGTACGTGACGACGACCGTGTCCTGCCAGCGGCCGAGTTCGACGCTGGCGTCCTTGATCGCTTTGATGCCTTCGCCGAGTTGTTTTAGCAAGCCCGCTTGGGTGCCGAGTTGGCCCTGGTGGGTGTCGAACGAGCCGAGGCCCACGCGCAGTGCGGCGACACCGGGCGAAGCGGCGACGACCTGCATGGCGGTCTTGACCTGCTGGCCGAACGCGTGCGTTGGGAATTCGGTTTTCAGCGTGACTTTGGGATCGATGTTGAGAGCGGCGGATTGCGCTTCGCCCTCAATTTTCAGGATGTGTTGCAGCGCTGAATTGCTGGCGCGGCCATGCGGGTCGGCTAGCTTCGCTTGCCGCAAAAACGCGTCGGTAGAGGCGATAGACAACGCGCGTGAGCCCATCGCGCCGCCCGCAAACGGGCCGAGATCGCCGCCGCCAATCGCAATGCCATCGGCCACGAACGATTTAGGCGGCGCGACCGAATTGAACGCGCGCGCAAGCCAGCCTTCGTTCAGATATTGGTTGGAATTCGATCCCGTGTCCCAAATCTCAATCGAGCGGAAGTGCGACAGATTCGGCTGCGGATAGCCGAGACCGGTGACAGCGGCCATTTCGCCTGCGTTCCAGATTGGCATCAGCGTTTCGAGCGCGGGATGCAGGCCAAATTTGTCGGACACCTGCAGTACCTGATCACGCTTGATGCCGATTGTGGGGCGCAGCGTTGCGTAGGCGTCGTCCGAGTAGGGAATGAAGGTGTTCAGCCCGTCATTCGCGCCTCTCAGCTCGACCAAAATGAGCAGGCGCTTGTACCCAACCGGCGTACCTGCTTGCGCAAATGTCGGGAAACTCGGCAGCGTCATCACGCCGATGCCTGCGCCGACAGAGGTCAGAAAATTTCTGCGGTTCATCATGATGAGGCTCACTACTTAAGTTGATACATCGGGTCGAGCGCGAGCGTGCGCAGACCGACTAACGTGTGTGGCACGTCCTTGCTCGCCTGTACCGGCGGGCCGGCGAGCACCGTGCGCCAGATGATGTTGTCGTTCATTTCTCGCTGCTTCGGTTGTTGCGCAAACCATTGCTCGGCGTTAAAGAAATATTGGCCGCGTAGCTGATTGGCGACACCGAAGCGCGGCAGCGTGGCAGTCGTCATCGCGTCAGTGCCGCGCGCTGCCAAACGCATTTGCGCGCGCTGACGTCCGGCACCCACCAAGTCCTTGTCGATCAGTTGCGCCGTGTTTTGGCCGGTCATTCCCATCGTGTTCATCGTATCGCCGATTGGCTTTTGCACTACGGCTGTCATGTTCATCGCCGCATTGACTACGCGCGGTTTTTCCATCTCATCTGCGCGGAATAGCCGGTTCAAAAAACCTTTACGTGCAAGCAGCGTTGACGTGTTGAGCCACGCTTCACCACCGGGCCAGCCTTTGACGTTCGGTGGGTTGAACAAGTCTTGCCCGAGCTGGCGCAGAATCACGGCGAACGGCGCGGGATCTTCGACCGAAAATCTGAACTGACGAAGCGAACCAATCACCAGATCTACCGGCGATTTCACGAGCGCGGCGCGATTCTCTGGTGCCCAGAACGCGTCGGTCAGGAGCATTTCACGCAGCAGCGGCTTGATTTCGTAATTTGCGGCGCGCCAGTCGGCAGCCAACTGCTTGATCGCGGCGGCATTGGCGGGGTTGCTGGTATCGGGTGATACAAATTCGCGCCAGAGCTTGCTGACGATGAATTCACTGGTCGCGGGCTGTTGCAACAGGATCGTGATCATGTCGTCGCCATTGAACCGCCCCTCCTGCCCGAGCACTTTTTTTACACCATCGTCGTGAATGAAGGGGCGAAAGCGGAACGCTCCGGTGTCGGGGTCAATGCTCCAGCCGGTGAACGCCCGCGCGGCTTCCTTCACGTCCTGTTCCGTGTAATGCCCTTCGCCGAGGGTGAACAGCTCCATCACTTCGCGCGCAAAATTCTCGTTCGGGGCACCTTTGCGGTTCTGCGCGCCATCCAGATAGATCAGCATCGCAGGGTCTTTTCCGACTTCGCGCAGCATCGCGGCGAAATTGCCGGTCGCGTATTTGCGGAACAGCACGTTCTGGCGATACATCAACGTGGCGGAGCGCGACTTTTGTTGCGAGGTCGCGAAATGGTTATGCCAGAACAGCGTCATTCGCTCGGTGAATGGCGATGCCGTTGACAACATTTCAGCGACCCACCAGGTGCGCAGTTCAAGCCCTCGCTCCACCAGCTCGCGGCGGTTCGCTTTCATGCGCTCTTCCTGCGTCATTCCCGGGCGATAAAGGCGTTCGTAGGTTTGCGACCACTGAGGAGGCGGATAGCTCGCCTGTCGTCTTGTCTCCGCTAGCAGACGATCTACGGCTTGCGCTCGCATCAGTTTTGCGAAGTCGTCGATTTCGTCGACTTGTGCGGCAAAGCTCGTACGGTTCAGTAAGTGACGCGCTTCATCAAATCCCATTGGCGTGGCTGGGGTTTGCGCATATGTAGGGGCCGTGCAAACGACCAGCAACAGGATGAAAACACTGAAGCCCAGCCACCACCAGTAAAGCGACCGGACTTTGTCGGCCACGGCTCTCACGGTGTGCGCTGCATTCATAAGCGTTCTCTCTTGATCAATTTTCGCGGTTGGTCAGCGGTCTCGCGACGCGCTTTGTTGACAACGCAATGATCCGCCGTATTGACGACGTTAAGTACCCATTTGCGGCCTACGCTTTGTAAACACTTGTTACGTTAAACCCAAAACGTTTGTCCCACGTGCGATGCATAGGGTTTGATGTCTCCGATTGGAGACGTACTTTGTTGTTTTAAATCAATGACTTAGATATAGGACGATGGGACAATGTCGCGTCGAGTAGACAAAAAAGCCATCAAAATCCCTTAAAAACTGATCGTTGGCAAATCTTTCACTATGTATGTCACATAAGTCATTGAAAGTACGTCTATTTATGTGAATGGCACGGAAGCCGCTATAGGAGTCCGTCACTGATAAGGAATGCTATGGATATGTTCTCACCCCACGCTTACGAGTTCACTCTTAACCGAGCTCAGGAGCCCGTTGTTCCCGCATCCGGCGCTTTAGCCGACGACGGCGAGAGCAAGGCGCTTCGCGAGCTTGCCGCGCTGGGTGATCGCGTTTCCGCTGCCCGACTTATCGTCTGACCACGCGGGGGTGTTTTCCTCCCCCGGTCGCTCCCGCGTGCACTTCTCGTGATCCCCTCAGGCCCGCCTTGTGCGGGCCTTTTTTATCGCAGCCCGCCTTGTGCGGGCTTTTTTTATTGCAGCCCGCCGTAGCGGGCTTTTTATTTTTATAGCTGTGTCGTCGATTGGATAATCGTCGCGAGCGCGATTACTCGGCGAGGATAAACGTGACTTTCATGTTGACGCGATATTCGACGATCTTGCCGCCTTTGATGACCACCTTCTGATCTTGCACCCAAGCGCCTTCGACGTTCTTGAGCGTCTCGCAGGCTCGAGCAACGCCGACGTTGAGCGCATCTTCAAAGCTCTTGCTGGACGACGCGGTAATTTCAGTGACACGGGCTACTGACATATAAATCTCCTTAAGTCATGGATAAACGGCGCAACAATGCGCACTCATCGTTTTTACGCCGCAGCGAAAAGAATGTCTATCAGCAAACCGTCCGGCGCGAACGGCGCGGCGGACTACAAGAAGTGTCTTAGTGGACTCGCGGTCGCTAGAGTCCGAACACCGAATCCAGCCGCACAAATCCGGTCTGTCCATCGCGATGGTGGACTTGTGCCCAGGCGCCAGCGTTGGGCGGCTGCGGCGTGACGATTTGTAGCAGCACGCCGCTATCAGCGCGAAACAGAATCGGGCTTGCCGCATCAGGCGCGGTGTAAATGTCCGCAATCGTCGACTTCACCTGCACATTGCTACGGTCGCCGAGGGTCTTCTTCTCCATCCAGACCAGCGCGCCCGAGGCATCGCGAACCTTGACCCAGCCTTCGATGCTGACGACCACTTCGACCGGCGTGCCGCGCGAATAGATGAACTGCTTGGTCGCCTTGGCCGAAGGGCCTTCATAGGCAACCGTCGCGTTTTCAGTCGTTTGCCGGAACTCCGCGTGCGCCACACCCGTCACGCCCAGCAGGCTTGCAAAAACCAAACCTGAAAGGCGAGTGAAGTGCGGCACGCGGATCATGGCAACTTCCTTACTGCTTGGTGGCAGCGGCCTGTTCAAGCTGCTGCTGAATGCGCGCCTGATAGAGCGCTTCGAAGTTGATCGGTTGCAGATAAATCGCCGGGAAGCCCATGCGTTGTACCGCGTCGGAGATCAGTTCGCGAACATACGGGAAGATGATGTTGGCGCAGTGGACGCCGAGCAAAGGCTGCAACTCAGGCTCAGGGATGTTGCGAATCTGGAAAATGCCGCCCATCGCCGCTTCAACCAGGAACATCGTCTTATCGGCGATGGTGGCCGTGACGGTGACCTTAACCGTAACGGTGTGGAAACCGTCTTCAATCGTGCCCTGGTCTTGTTCGAGACCGATTTCAACCGTCGGCGATTCGCGCCACAGGTACGCCTGCGGGGCATTCGGGTTTTCGACCGATAAATCCTTCAGGTAAATTTTTTCAATTGAAAAGTGCGGAGCGTTCGGGTCTTGTTGTTCTTGTGCTGGAGCGTCGGACATAGTGAACTTTCGAGTGCTTGGAATGAATAGAGTTAGCCAATGATTTTAGCTGGCTCTAAAAACGTAAGAAATAGGGGAAAAGGCGAATCAGGCTGCGAGCAGCGTGTCTAGTCCGCCCGCACGATCAAGCGCGGACAAATCGTCAAAACCACCCACGTGCGTGTCGCCGATATAGATCTGCGGCACCGTGCGGCGACCGGTCTTCTCCATCATGATGGCGCGCTGTTCAGGTTGCAAATCAACGCGGATTTTGTCGATGGCTGTGACGCCTTTGGCGGTGAGCAAGCGCTCCGCCTGAATGCAGTAAGGGCAGACGCCTGTGGAATACATCAAAACTTTAGCCATCACACTCATACCTTTTCAACAGGAAGGCCGGCGTCGGCCCATGCCTTAAAACCGCCACTCAGGTTGTAGAGTTGGGTGAAGCCCGCTGCTTTCAAGGCCCCGCCAGCCATCATCGCGCGCTGTCCACGAGCATCATAAACGACGACCGGTTTCGACTTGTCGAGCGTGAGTGTGGCCGCACGATCCTTGATCTGCGACATCGGAATATGAATCGCGCCGATGATCTTTTTGTCGCCGAGATCGCGTCCTTCGCGAATGTCGATGACCGCTGCGTCCTCCCGGTTCAGCAGATGCGTCAGGCGCACATTGCCGACCTCCGCCATGCCGGACGTGCGGCGCTGAATCAGCGGATAAAGCAGCATGATGCCCGACATGAACATGATCAGGACGAGCATCCAGTTGGTATAAAGAAATTGCATGAGTAGAGTGAAATTCTGGAGACTTAAGGGCGACAAACGCCCGGAAGCCTAGAATTTTAGGTGTTTCCGCGATATTTCCTTTCCTGCGCCCTGCGTCGCCTCTTTTCGATTGCTTCCATGACCGCTTCAACCTCTTCCGTCGCATCGCCCGTTCGCCCGGTTATTCTCATCATTCTCGATGGTTTTGGCTATCGCGAAGCGGCCCAGGACAACGCGATCACCCTCGCTAAAAAGCCCGTCTGGGATGCATTGTGGCGCGATTGCCCGCATGGCCTCATCAATGCATCTGAGCAATATGTTGGACTGCCAAAGGGCCAGTTCGGCAACTCCGAAGTCGGGCATCTGAACCTCGGTGCGGGGCGCGTCGTGTATCAGGATTTAACGCGCGTTGATCACGCGCTCGAAACCGGAGAATTTCAATCCAACGCCGCGCTGGTGACCGCGTGCGACACCGCGAAGCACAACGATTCGACGCTGCACGTGCTCGGTCTGTTGTCGTCCGGCGGCGTCCATGCGCACCAACTGCACATTCACGCGATGGTACGCCTGGCCGCAGCGCGCGGTGTGTCGCGCATCGCCGTGCATGCGTTTCTTGACGGTCGCGATACGCCACCGCGCAGCGCTGCGCCATCCATCGAGGCGATGGAGGCGGTGTGTCGCGAGACCGGCGCACACATCGCGACGGTCTGCGGCCGCTTTTATGCGATGGATCGCGACAAGCGTTGGGAGCGCGTTGCGCCCGCGTATCACGCGCTGGTCGAGGCGACGTCCGATCATTTCGCGCCCAGTGCAATAGCGGCTCTGAACGCTGCGTACGCACGGAACGAAAATGACGAATTCGTCAAACCCACCGTCGTCGGCCACGGCGCGCCGATGAAAGATGGCGATGTGGTCGTATTTATGAATTTTCGCGCTGATCGCGCGCGTGAGCTGACCACCGCGCTGACCGACGCGAGTTTCAACGGATTCGAGCGAC
>JBBRGY010000170.1:0-6786 GCA_038223495.1 Burkholderiales bacterium
AAGCGCTCATCACGCATGTGTCGCACAGCAAACTGTAGAGCGACGATAACAACACTATGAAATACATCCTGCTCGTTCTCCCGGAAATCGTCCTGCTCTGCCTCACGGGCATGATCCTGATCGCCGATTTGTTCGTGAGCCGCGGACAAAAATGGTTCACCTATGCATGCGGTATCGGTGCGCTTTTGTGGACCGCACTGTTTGTGTTTATTCCTGTCGCTAACGTCTCCAATGTGGCGACGGAAACTGCGTTTTCTGGACTCTTCGTGACCGATGGCGTTTCGGTGGTCCTCAAACTGGCCATGCTGGTTTCGGCGGCGCTCGCGCTCGCGTACTCTTGGACGTACCTGAAAAAGCACGATCTCGACAATGGCGAATACGTCGCACTGATACTCTTTGGTACCCTCGGTATGATGGTGATCGCCAGCGCCGCGAGCATGCTCACAGCGTACTTGGGGCTTGAGCTCCTGAGCCTGTCGATGTATGCGCTCGTCGCGCTCAAACGCAACGACCGCATCGCGACTGAAGCCGCGATGAAGTATTTCGTTCTCGGAGCCTTGGCATCGGGTTTATTGTTGTTTGGTATGTCGATTCTTTACGGGGCGACTGGCAGCATAAGCCTTGACGGTATTTCTTTAGCTTTGGCTAAAGCGAACAAAACAGCGGTTGCATTGAGTCTGATTTTTATCGCTGCCGGCGTGGCGTTCAAGCTCGGCGTCGTGCCATTCCACATGTGGGTGCCGGACGTTTACACCGGGGCGCCAACCTCCGTCACGTTGTTCCTCGGCACTGCTGCAAAGCTCGCCGCGTTTGCTCTGGCATATCGGCTGTTTGGCGCGGCGCTGACGCCAGCCTACGGCGACTGGTCAATCATCTTCGCTGTGATCGCCACAATCTCAGTCGTGCTCGGCAACCTGATTGCAATCGCGCAAACCAACATTAAGCGAATGCTGGCGTACTCAGCCATCGCCAACATGGGATTCCTGCTACTTGGCTTCGTCGGTGGTGGTAGCGACGGCTATGCGGCCGCGATGTTCTACGCCATTGCTTACGCGATCACAGGCCTCGTTTCGTTCGGCATACTCGTGTTGCTGTCTGGGCGCGGCGTGGAGTTCGAAAATATCGAGGATTTGAAGGGGCTCAACAGCCGCTCGCCCTGGTACGCATTTTTGATGCTGCTGGCGATGTTCTCGCTCGCCGGCATCCCACCCACCATTGGTTTCTGGGCCAAGTTGTCGGTCATCGAATCGATCATCAACGCAGGCTACACGTGGATCGCAGTGATCGCCGTGATGGCGTCGCTCGTCGGTGCGTTCTACTACCTTCGCGTCGTTCGCGTCATGTATTTCGCGGACGCACCCGAAGGCCAGCTCGCCATGCCGAGTCGCGCAGAGACAGTTTTGATTTCAGCGAACGCATTGGCGATTCTCGTGCTCGGCGCACTGCCCGGAGCCATCATCTCGCTGTGCGCGAGGGCTTTGCAGTAGTCGAAATCGACGACATTGCAGTCGACAGCTTTTTCATAAAAGCTCGATTGCACAGGGGCTAAGCGAACGCTTGGTCAATAGTCGATAAACGACCTAATCAAGCGCTAGCCCCGGTGGGAGCGCCATTTCATCGAAAAGCTGATGCGCAGCATGCGTGCCCGCTACGATGAGAACATAAGTTCAATTTGAAACTGGGGGGAGCCTGAAATGCCTGTGATTACCAACGTCGAAGATCTGCGTCTGCTCGCTAAAAAGCGAGTGCCGAAAATGTTCTACGACTATGCCGATTCCGGCTCGTGGACGGAGTCCACGTATCGCGGCAACGAAACCGATTTTCAGGGTATCAAGTTCCGTCAGCGCGTTGCGGTGAACATGGAAAACCGCTCGACGGCGACCACAATGGTCGGCGTCCCAGTGAAGATGCCCGTCGCCATCGCACCGGTCGGGCTCACCGGCATGCAACATGCCGACGGCGAAATTCTCGCGGCGAAAGCGGCCGAAAAATTCGGCATCCCGTTCACGCTCTCGACCATGAGCATCTGCTCAATCGAGGACATCGCTGAGAGCACCAACGCGCCGTTCTGGTTCCAGCTCTATATGATGCGCGACCGCGAGGCGATGGTGCGCATGATCGAACGCACCAAGGCGGCCAAATGCAGCGCACTCGTGCTCACGCTCGACCTGCAGGTGATCGGCCAGCGCCACAAGGATCTGAAAAATGGCCTCACCGCACCGCCGCGCCCGACCGTCGCCAACATCATCAACCTCATGATGAAACCGCGCTGGTGCCTCGGCATGCTCGGCACGCGTCGTCACACCTTCGGCAACCTGGTCGGTCACGTCAAAGGCGTCAGCGACATGAATTCGCTCGCCGCCTGGACCAACGAGCAGTTTGATCCGCGCCTGTCATGGCCCGACATCGCGTGGGTCAGAAAGCAGTGGGACGGCCCGCTCATTCTCAAAGGCATTCAGGACGTTGAAGACGCCAGGCTCGCCGTTGAGAGCGGAGCTGACGCCATCGTCGTCTCCAACCACGGTGGTCGTCAGCTAGACGGCGCAGAAACCTCCATCCGCGCGTTGCCGCGCATCGTCGAAGCCGTCGGCGACAAGATCGAAGTACACATGGACGGCGGCATCCGCAGTGGGCAAGACGTGCTTCGCGCCGTAGCGCTAGGCGCAAAGGGCACCTACATCGGACGCGCTATGGCCTATGGGCTGGGCGCCATGGGCGAAGCGGGTGTCACCAAAGCGCTGCAATGCATTCACAAAGAGCTTGATATTTCGATGGCGTTTTGCGGACGGACGGATATTAAGACCGTGGATAAGGGGATACTTTTGGACGGGACTTATCCGACGGCTTGATTGATTCTGCGGGCAACGGCACGCACAGGGTGGGAACGACATGGTCCAAGAATCAAACCGTACGCACTGTATTTTTTGTCTGATCGCAAAGCGGGAGGTAAGCGCGCATGTGGTCTACGAAAGTCAACACGTCATCGCGTTTCTTGACATCAACCCGATTAGGCTGGGCCACACACAAATCGTACCGGTCGAGCATTTCGACTACTTCGACGATTTGCCGACGGCAGTAGCAGCAGAAATACTGAGCGTTGGGCAGCGCTTAGCCCGTGCGCTAAAGCCGGTGTGCAACGCGTCACGCGTTGCATTTCTCTTTACGGGCGGAGACATTCCACACGCTCACGCGCACGTCGTTCCAATGGTTGAATTCGATGACATCACGTCTCGACAATACATCGTTGAGGAACGCGTGACTTATCGCGATGCACCACGTGCTGGCGAGCGAGATCTAGCTTCTTGTGCCGAGTTGATTCGAGACTCGCTGCACGCAAACAGCAAGTGCTGAGCAGGCCTGCTACCCAGCAAGATCATTCAAATGACAAGCCGCCCAATGCCCATCCGCCGCTTGCTTGAGCACCGGCGATTCCACTTTGCAGCGATCAAACGCCTTCGGGCAGCGCGGATGAAAGTGGCAGCCTGCGGGCGGATTGATGGGGTTGGGCACGTCGCCGACGAGGCGAATTCGCGTGCGCACGAGGCCCGGTTCGGGGATTGGCACTGCGGATAGCAACGCCTCGGTGTACGGGTGTTTCGGCGTGGTGTAGAGCTCGCGGGCGGGGGCGATTTCTACGATGCGGCCAAGGTACATGACCGCCACGCGGTCGCTGATGTGCTCGACTACCGAGAGGTCGTGCGCGATGAACAAATACGTGAGATCAAACTTTTCCTGCAGATCTTCGAGCAGGTTGATGACTTGGGCCTGAATCGATACGTCGAGTGCGGAGACCGGCTCATCGCAGACGATCAGTTTGGGCTTGACCGCTAGTGCGCGAGCGATGCCGATGCGCTGGCGTTGACCGCCTGAGAATTCATGCGGATAGCGGCGCAAATGATCAGCGTTCAGCCCGACAGTTTCGAGCAGTTCGATGATGCGATCGTGATACTCAGCCGACGATTTTGTGAGCTTGTGAATCGTCAGCGGTTCGCCGACGATGGCGCCCACGGTCATGCGCGGATTAAGCGACGCGTACGGATCTTGAAAGATGATCTGCATGTCGCGGCTCGTCGCGCGCAGGCCTTCGCGATCCATTTCCGTGACGTTTTTTCCCTCGAACCACACTTCACCGGACGTCGGCTCGATCAGGCGAAGAATGCATCGACCTGTGGTCGATTTGCCGCAACCAGATTCGCCGACTACACCCAGCGTTTCACCTTTGGCAAGGTCAAAACTGACGCCGTCAACGGCGTGAACTTTATCGACCTGACGACCGAACAATCCACCTTTAACGGGGAACTGCTTGACCAGATTTTTTACCCGCAGTAGCGGCTCAGACATTGCGGTGTCTTTCATGCGGTGTGCAGTACGCACGCGACCTTGTGGCCGGGGCTGACTTCGACGAGGGGCGGTGTGGCTGCTTTGCACTCGGCGCGAACAAACGCGCAGCGTGAGGCAAAACGGCAGCCCGGCGCGGGGTTGATAAGTTTGGGCACGGAGCCGCCAATGGCTTCCAACCGCTGCTTGTGTTCCGAGGCGAGGTCGATGCGCGGGATCGAACGAATCAATCCTTGCGTGTATGGATGCAGCGGCGTCCGGAACAAGTCAACGACGTTTGCTTCTTCAATCACTTTCCCTGCGTACATCACGACCACTCGCTGCGCGGTTTCTGCCACGACCCCCATCGCGTGTGTGATGAGCATGATGGACATGCCGAGCTTGTCTTTAAGCTCGTTCATGAGATCCAGAATTTGCGCCTGAATGGTCACGTCGAGCGCTGTGGTCGGTTCGTCGGCAATCAATAATTTTGGATTGCAGGAGAGCGCCATCGCAATCATGACACGCTGCCGCATGCCACCGGAGAACTGGTGCGGATAGTCGTTCACTCGCTTCTGCGGATTGGGAATGTTGACGAGGCGCAGCATCTCGGTGGCGCGCTCCATCGCGGCGCGTCGGCCGGATTTGTCATGCAGGCGAACGACCTCGGCAATCTGCTCGCCCACGGTGTAAACCGGATTGAGCGATGTCATCGGCTCCTGAAAGATCATTGCGATTTCGCGAGCACGCAACGCGCGAATCGCTTCGTCGCTGGCCTTCACCAGATCGTTGCCTCTCCAGCGAATCTCGCCACCGACAATCCGGCCGGGTGGCATGTCCAGGAGGCGCGTGATCGTTTTGGCGGTGACGCTTTTGCCGCAACCGGATTCACCCACCACACCGAGTGTTTCACCCGCATCAATGCCAAAACTCACACCGTCGACTGCGTGCAGCACGCCGTCTTCGGTGTCGAAATACACCATGAGATCTTTGATTTCGAGCATGCGCTCGTTGGGTGTCGCGCTCATCCCATCACCCGTCGTGGATCAAGGGCATCGCGCAAGCCGTCGCCGATGTAATTGATCGAGAGCACCGTCAAAAAGATCAGCATGCCGTGGAACAACGCCCAGTACGGCGCAATGTCCAGATAGTCTTTAGCGTCAAACAGCATGCGTCCCCACGTCGGAATGTCCGGCGGGAAGCCGAGACCCAGGAACGACAGCGTCGACTCCGCAATGATCGCTGCGGCGACGTCAATCGTGCCCGCGACGATCACGGGGCCGAGGGCATTGGGCAGGATGTGGCGTGCTACTTGTCGCGTGCGGCTGGCGCCCAGTGCCCGAGCGGCTTCGACAAATTCTTTCTCGCGTAGCGACAAAAATTGCGCTCGCACTAATCGCGCGACGGGCATCCAGCGGAAACCACCGATGACGACGACGACCATCACAAAAACGCCGACTTCTGCACCGACCATTTTTTTAAGCGTATCGCGGAAAAGATAGATGATCAGCAGCAAGAGTGGCAGTTGCGGCAGCGACAGGAAGAGGTCGGTCAACCACATCAGCGCGGTATCGACGAAGCCGCGCGACATGCCTGCAATCGCGCCCACGATGGTGCCAACTACGATGGCGATGAACATCGCCGCGAGACCGACCGCGATAGAAATTCGACCGCCGTAGAGCATGCGCGCCAGCAAATCCTGACCCAAATCATCAGTGCCGAACGGATGAATCGCCGATGGCGGCTTAAGTCGCGCGCCAAAGTCGATTTCGTTAATGGGAACCGTCCACAGCCACGGGCCGATGATCACGCCCACCACAATCACCATCAGGACGATCATGCCGAGTAGCGCCAAACGGTGCCGCTTGAAGCGACGCCAGATGTCCTGCGCGAGCGAGATGGGTTTGGGACGAGCTGCTTCAGTGATTAAATCAGCAGTATCGGGAGCAAGCGTTGTCGACATGCCGTTAGCCCAGCGCAATGCGCGGATCAAGCCACGCATACAAAATATCTGCGAGCAAATTAAACGAAATCACGAGGCACGAGAACACAAAAGTGACGGCCATAATGACCGGCGTGTCGTTCGCAAGAATCGCGCTGATCAGCAGCGAGCCAATGCCCGGCACGCGAAAAATCTGCTCCGTCACAATCGCGCCGCCGAAGATTGCGGGAACCTGCAGCGCTACTAAAGTGACGACGGGAATCATCGCATTACGCACGACATGCTTCAGCACCACGACTCTTTCTTTAAGTCCCTTTGAGCGAGCGGTCGTTACGTAGTCAAGCTTCACCACATCGAGCGCCGCCGAGCGCACATAACGCGTCCATGACGCCGCCTGAAACAGCGCCAGCACCATTACGGGCATGATCGTTTGCTTGAAGTGATCCCAGTAAAAATGCCAGCCGGTCGACGTGATGTCAGAGCGATAGACAAACGGTAGCCAGTCCAGCTGGATCGAAAACACCAGA
>JBBRGY010000171.1:0-6712 GCA_038223495.1 Burkholderiales bacterium
GAAAGACTCAAGCACCGCGTCTTTTTGTTCTGGAAGGATTTCTTTCCAGTCCTTGAATTCCGGCTTCGTCACGCTCGCTTTGAGCAGACGACCGTTGGGCGCGTCCGCGTTGGTCCACGCGTACATCGTGTCGCCAATGATCTCGATGTTGGCGTTCGAATCTTTCACGTTGAAGATCAGACGCGGCGCGTCCGCGCTCCCACATTTTTCCAGTGAAAACTGCTGTCGCTTGCCCTCGCCTACGCTGTAGAGCGTGTACGGTGCATACTCGAAATCAGCAACGCTTCCCCAGTTTTTTGCATCGGCCCAGCGCAGAACAATGGGCGCATCCTTCACCGGATTGCCGAGCGTCAGCTTTTGCCAGAACAGCGGTTCTTGCTTCATCACCTGCTCTTTCGTGCGCTGCTCGATGTAGGCGACCTTGTTATCCGCCGTCCAAGAAACGCCGTCCACTTGCGCAAGCGGCGCATGCACGGTCGCACCGGTTTTACTGTCGATGAAATACTGGGTTGGCAGCTCGTCGCCCGCGACCTGAATGCCGACAGCGATGACGCTGGCGTCGCGTGTGTACGACGTACCGGAGAGAGAGGATTTTCCCGACGGATCAAGCTTCACTGGGTCGAACAGCAGCACTTCTTTGCCGTCCAGTCGGGTGTAGAGCTTGGCTTGCGCTTCGCCTTTCACTTTGCGTGTGAAAAATTCACGCCCTTTTTTAAACGATGGCGGCGAGGTGATCGTGCGATCCGTGTAGCGCGTCAATTCGTCTTTGAGACCGGGCACCTCGGGCGCATTCTTGTCGAGCCACGCAAGCGCTGCGTCGTGCTGCGCACGAGTCCACTTGACCACCTCGTCGTTTTTGTTGTCCTCAAGCCAGCGGTACGGATCGGTGAGCGTCATGCCGTGAACCGTGTCGGTTACGGGGCGCACAGGCGTGGCCGGAGGATTGAGCGATTGGGCATTGAGCGCCAACGGAAACACAGAAGTCGCGAGAACAGCCAACAGGAAATTTTTCATAAAGAAGTAAATCGCTTACGCCTTTTGGGCACGATGGTTGATAAGCATGAAAGCCGCGGTAACGGCGATGATGAAAAAGAGCAAAGTCCACGCCGGGATCGGTAGACCCAGGATGAGATCAATTTTGTTGCATTCGACACTGCCCTTGAGCGCACGCACTAAAACGTCCGTAAACGGCAACGATTCGAGCATGTAGGAAATGCCCATGCCGCAGCTTGGTAGCGCGTCGCCGGGCAAGGATTGAATGTAGAGATGACGCGCCGCGAGCGCTGCGCCGCCGCCACCGGTCAACAGCGCCAACCAGGCGATGAGCTTCGCACCCGGTTTGCCCGGATTCATCACCGCACCGATCAGAAAGACGAGCCCCAAGGCGACCACCGCCACGCGCTGAAACCAGCACATCGGGCACGGCTCCAGCATCTGCACATATTGCAGATAGAGTGCATAGGCGATTAATCCGGCGCAGATCAAAAAGCCCGTAAGGTAGGCGCTGCGGCGGGATGGGAATATGGCGAGAGGATTCATGGAAGCGGCGAAGTATGTAACTGGCGCGTGTTAGGCGGACGGGGTCTGCGACGAACGGCGAAGTGGGTGGATGAAATACGAAAACCTGAGCTCAGATAAACGAATAGCTTTTTGCTAAAACATCCATTGCACTGGGGCTAGATGACATTTAAGTCTATTATCGACTTTCGCTAATAATTAACGCTATCCCCTGTATCGAGGCTGTTTCATTGAAAAGTTGTTCAATAAAACTCAGTGCAAATGAATCGGACGAAGCGCTTTTTCTGCCGCGCCTTCCAGCGCATCCGCCCGAAACAGCATCGGCAATTTGCTCTCAGAATCGATGTCGGGAAACACGTCAGCCAGGACCGTTACTGACGCAACGTTGCATTCCCGCAGCAAGTCCGCCATCAGCACCGCCACGTCTTGGGCACGGTCGGTCGCTTGAAGTTCCGCGCGGAAGCCTTCCGCGCCTTTTTCGTCGAACGGATTGGACAGCGACAGGCGCACCTCGCCGCCACCCGCCGTGCGATGCGCGGAGATCACGGCTTCGGGTTCGCCAACGCTCGCGCGAAATTTGCGGATGGCGTTGGTGGCGAAGAGTTGCAGCGACACTTCGCGTTGCGCGGCCCTGCCCTGCATCAGCGCAGCCAACGGCGAGCGCGGTGGACGTGGCATGGCGAGCAGCGACAACGTGCCGCCACCCAGTTGTTTCGCAAATGTCTGCGTGAAGGGCATGCCCCATTTTCCGGTGTCGTTCGCCGTCAGCAAATCGACGCCCGGACCCGCCAGCGCTGTGCCGACGAGAAAGCGCAGGAAGACGCTTTCCTGATTGGCAGGGACGGGAAGCGATGCTTTTTCGATGGCGATAGGCGTGCCTGACGCCGCTGACCACCAGCCCAGTGTGGCGGGTAATTTTTCAAGCGCCAATGCGCTGGCCGGTGCCAACGCGTTCGATAAAACAAAGTTTTCGTTGCCACGCAGCGCATCGTTCGCCTTCATGAGCGCAGTAAATTCAGCGATATTGGGCAGGGCGCCGGGCACATTCACCGGGCTGCTGTTTGCTGCGACGATCACTAAAGGAATAGCGAATACCGTCGAAGGCAACGCCGCATCGCCATGCGCGTGGCCTGCTTCGACGTGAGCGCTAGCCAGCGTGCGCGTAATGTGGCGTAGAACGGCGTGCGACGGCGCGCGGGCGATGCCGTCGGAAATCTCGCGAATGTCGTCTGACGTCAGCAGAGCGGCGAGCCGTTCGCGCAATTCGCTATCGCGCTTTTCCTGAATGACGCCCAGCTCTGCTGCAAGCGAAGCCAACGCCAGATCAATCAGGGGATTCGGATGCGCGCTGTCGTAAATGGGGAACGCGCGCGGGTCGGGGAGATGAAACTGCATGCCGCAATTGTAGGAGTGACGAGAATCGGCTGTTGCGGGAGCGGCTCCACGTCAGTGATCGTCTTTGGCAAAAGCGGCCAACTTGCCCATTACCTTTTCCAGCGACGCCTTCAGCAGAGCGTAATTGGCATTGCGCTCCCGCGTCGCCTCATTCATATAAAGCTTACGATTGAGTTCAATCTGAATGCTGTGACGGTTTTCGTTGGGTCGGCCAAACCGTTTGACCAGTTCAACGCCCTTGTACGGGTCGTTGATCTTCACGCTTAAGCCTTCGCCACGAAAAGCGTCGGCCAGCAGCGCTGTCATTTCAGGTGAACAGGTGCTGCCGTCGCGATCACCGAGCACCACATCCGCATACGCCGTTCCCGTCTTCACCCAGGAGTTTGTTCCGGCCACTGCGGGCATCGAATGGCAATTGACATGCACCACTCGGCCGTGCGTCGCGTGCGCAGAATCGATGGCGTTGGTAACCGCAGCCCAATAGCTCGCATGGCATTGATCAATGCGGCGCGACACCTCCTCGACGCTTAATTTACGCGCGTAAATCGGCGACTTGTCGTCAAGCACCCGCCAGATCAGGCCAATGCCCGACTGCGTCTTCGGCGATAAATGCACGATGCCCGGCCATTGGCCGTCAATCATGCTGATGTCGATGTCTTCAACACGACGGTTTGGATCAACATAACTACGCGGAAATTCGGCACTTACGAGCGTTGCGCCCAATGCCGGAGCGAAGCCGTACAGGTCATCAACGTCGGTATCCTCAGCCTTGCGCAAATGCGTGAAGTCGCACGCGTAATCGAAGTCAGCCGGGTAGTTTCTCCCGCTGTGCGGCGAGTCGAAAACAAGAGGGATTGAGGCAACGCCGGACGCTGGAGACTCAAGGCGAACAGGAGTGAAATCTTGCATCCCGTGAGAATAGGCGAAAATTGCGGGCTATGCAGCGACTATCGTCGCGCGTCACCCTTAGCGTCACGAAAAAATGAAACTCAGCAACTTTTTCCTCTCCACCACCAAAGAAGCGCCCGCCGACGCGGAAATCGTCTCGCATCAGTTAATGATGCGCGCAGGCATGATCAAAAAGCTCGGTGCCGGCATTTACACCTGGATGCCGCTGGGCGTTCGCGTATTGCGCAAGGTCGAGAACATCGTGCGCGAGGAGATGAACGCTGCGGGCGCGGTCGAGCTTTTGATGCCGGTGATTCAACCGGCAGAGCTGTGGCAGGAATCAGGCCGGTGGGACAAGATGGGCCCGGAGATGATGCGGATCAAGGACCGCCATGATCGCGACTTTATCGTTCAGCCGACGTCTGAGGAAGTGATAACAGATATCGCGCGGCAGGAGTTGCGTTCATGGCGTCAACTGCCGAGAAATTTCTATCATATTCAGACCAAATTTCGCGACGAGCGACGGCCGCGTTTTGGCGTGATGCGCTCGCGCGAATTCATCATGAAGGATGCCTATTCGTTTGATGTCGACAAAGATGCTTTGATGAAGAGCTATCAGAATATGTACGACGCTTACAGCAAAGTTTTCACACGACTTGGGCTTGAATTTCGAGCAGTCAATGCCGACACTGGAAACATCGGCGGATTTGCATCGCACGAGTTTCAGGTGCTTGCCGAAAGTGGTGAGGACGTGATTGCGTACAGTCCAGACTCGGACTTCGCGGCAAACCTTGAGATGGCGGAAGGCGTTGTGCCTTCGACGCCACGTCCCGCAGCAAGCGGGAAGTTGGAGCTTGTTCACACGCCTGGTCAGAAGACCTGTGAAGACGTGGGTAACTTCCTGAAATTGCCGCTGGAAAAGCAACTCAAGGCTATGATGTACATGAGCGATTCGGGCTTCGTGCTGTGTATGCTTCGCGCCGATCACATGGTCAACGAAATCAAGCTGGGCAAAGTGCCCGCGCTCGCTAACTACCGACCCGCAACGCCTGAAGAAATCGAAGCGCACCTGGGCGTTGAGCCTGGCTACTGCGGCCCGGTGCCACGGCACGGAAATGCACACCCCGCCAAAGTCATCGTGGTGGCAGACCGCACGGCGGCAGCAATGGCTGACTTCGTATGCGGTGCCAACGAATCGGGTTATCACGTGACGGGCGGCAACTGGGGCCGCGATTGTCCTGAGCCTGATGTTGTCGCCGATATTCGCAACGTGGTCGATGGCGACGCGTCGCCCGACGGCAAAGGCGTGCTCAAACTGCGTCGCGGCATTGAGGTCGGCCATGTCTTCGCGCTGGGACAGGCTTATTCAGCCAAACTCGGTGCGAAATTCCTCGACAAGGATCAAAAGGAGCAGGTCATGGAAATGGGCTGCTACGGCATCGGGATCACGCGCGTGGTTGCTGCTGCGATTGAACAGAATAACGACGAAAAGGGCATCATCTGGCCACAAGCAATGGCACCATTCTCGGTGGTGATTGCGGCGCTTGGTTATGACCGCAGTGCTGAGGTCAGGGTGGCAGCGGATTCCCTCTACGCGTCGCTCACAGCGGCGGGTGTGGACGTTGCACTCGATGATCGTGGCGAGCGGCCCGGCGTGATGTTCGCCGAACTGGAATTAATCGGGATTCCGCACCGCATTACCATCGGTGATCGCGGATTGAAAGAAGGGATGGTCGAGTATCAGGCACGCCAGGACACCGCCGCAACAAAGGTGCTGGTGGCCGAGATTGAAGCATTCGTTATGAAGAAGCTGGGCTAAATGCGTTTGTAAGCTCGCTGCGCGTCCCAAAAAACGTCGCCAGTGTCAGAAATGATGGCGACGTATCGAACCATTCGCCGAGCGGGCCGCTCCAACAATCAGTGAATGAAATATTGAAACTTCGCGCCGTCATCGCTTCGTTTTTTTTGTTCGCCAGCGGTGCGTTGCACGCTGGCGCTCAAGCCGAAGAAAAACTCTCACTCAGCGTGCAAACTACGCTTGCTTCGGCCATTGCCGATCGCAGTGCGCTGCGTCTGGTCGGTGATCCAAAGGAAGTTCAAGCGTGGCTCGCGGAAATGTCTTCGCGGCTCGCCAAGCGCATGCCAGACAGCGAACAGCGCAACGAATTTCTGGTAACAGTTCAATATGAGGCGAGTCGCGCCGGGCTCGACCCACAGCTCGTATTGGCAGTGATCAACCACGAAAGCGCGTTTCGCAAATACGCGATTTCGTCGGCCTCAGCGCGCGGCTTTATGCAGGTGATGCCGTTCTGGGTGAAGCTCATCGGAACGCCGCAGCACAACCTGTTTCACCTGCGCACCAACCTGCGCTACGGCTGCGTGATCTTGCGCCACTATCTCGACATCGAAAAGGGAGACGTCGTGCGCGCTTTGGCGCGCTACAACGGCTCGCTCGGGCGTTTCGAATATCCCAACACGGTGCTCGGAATGCAGGAGAGTCGCTGGAAGTGGTCACCCGCGAAACCGCCCGGCTAAGTGATGTTAATCACGCCTCAGCGTAGCGAACCACACCCTTCCCTGCGCTCTTCGCTTCATACATCGCCGCGTCGGCACGGCGAATCAAATCGGCCGCGAGATTCGACAGCGGCGGATGCATGGCAACACCAATCGACGCACCGATCACGGCCTCGCCGCCAGTGAATTGACAAGGACTCGACAGAGCCGTAAACACGCGCTCTGCCAGCACGCTTGGCGATCCGGGATGCACGTCAACATCGAGCAGAAGCACAAACTCATCCCCCCCCAAGCGGGAGACAAAATCAGTCGCTCTTGCAATGCTGCGCAGCCGGTCGGCAACCTCTTTCAGGACTTCGTCACCTGCCGCGTGACCGTGCAAATCATTGACGACTTT
>JBBRGY010000172.1:0-6698 GCA_038223495.1 Burkholderiales bacterium
TCCTGTTTATCGTGCAGGACTACGTGACGGGCCGGATGTACACCGGGTTGGTGCCATTCCTGCCGTCGTTGCCTCCCGAATGACGTATAGCTCGCATGCTGGCTCTAAATGCAAGCGCCGTGCAGGGCTGTGGGTCTGAAGAAATTGATACAGCTTTTCTACAGAACCTTTCGTGAACGAGGTCTAGACCGTAAATTCAGTAATTCTCGATAATTGGCTAAAACTCGCACTAGCCCATATATAGTGGTACTTTTAGGAATAAGCTGAACCGAGAGTGGTGTCAAGAAAGGGCTGCGGCTGATCACCTGGCAAAAATGCACCCTAATCAGCGATCGCGGCGTTGTCGGTCGCTCCCGAAGATTGAACTGGCGCCGAACCCTGTTTTTGATCGTCATGCGCGGACGAAGTTCTGGATGCCCAGTGTCACGAAAATGACGACCAAGGATGTTTGTAACGTGGGAAAAATAACAAGTCAGGCAAACTGACAAAACAATCGACGAATGCCACTTGATGAAACGAATCACCGGACATTGACGTGAATGACGCACTAGATCACATGATTCGCAAGGAGCTGGATCGCTTGCTTGAGAGCGATGTGCTGCGTCGCTCGGCGAGCCATTTGCGACTGCTGCGGCACTTGGTGGAGAGGAGCCTTGCCAACGATCTCGGCGCGCTGCGCGAGATGTCGATTGGCATTGAGGTGTTTCATCGCAATCCCTCGACGTACGACCCGAAGAGCGATCCGATTGTGCGGGTGAACGTAAGCCGTCTGCGCGAACGGTTGGTCAAGCATTACGCAATGTTCGAATCGCCGCCGCAGGTGCGCATCGAGTTGCCGAAGGGACGTTACGCGCCGGAGTTCGTTGAGCTCGGTGCGCGCATGCTGGCTGCGCCACGGTTCCTTGTGCTGCCATTTGTGAGCGAAGCCCGCGATGACTCACTGGCGACGCTCTTGTTTGAATCGACGATTGGCGAATTGCAATCCGTGTTGCAGGTACTCGTACTCGGTTCACGTTCGGCGCGCGCAGTGGCGGACGATGATCCGCTGGACTCTGCGCGACGAGTGAACGCCCAGGCCGTTCTGTCGGCGCGTTGGGTGCGCGTGGCGGGTGAACGCGAGGAGCAACATGTGCACACCATGCTGCTGTCAGCACCGTACGGCCACATGATGGCGAGCAAGCGATACGCTCGCGGCGACGACGAAGCGGATGCCGCATTCGTGGATCGTCTGAGCCGCCAGATTCGCGAAGACTGCCTGCATACGCTTGCGGATTTGCTGCCGGGTGAGTACATCGTGCCGCCGCAGCGCAAGGGTTTTGCGGGCGTTCCGCGTGAGGCTAGTGATGCGTTTGTGCAGGCCCGTCGGGCGAGCGCATTGGGCACCGCCGATGGGCATGTTCAGGCGCGTGCGTTGCTGGAATCTTCAATCGCCGCTGCGCCCGATTTTGCAATGGCGTACGCGTCGCTAGCCGCCACGATGGGCAACCTTTCGATGTATGAGCAGGTGACGCCGGAGGAGGCGTGGCGGGTTGGCAGCGCGGCCTCAGTACGCGCGCTGGAGATTGACCCGCTAGAGCCGAGTGCGTATCTCAATCTGGCGGGCGACAAGATTTTTTATGAGTACGATTTTCCGGCGGCACAAACGTTGCTCTTGACCGCACGCAAGCTGGCACCTAGGCAGCCGGGTGTGCACATGCTTTTTGGCACACTGGCCGCCTATAACGGGGCATTGCAGGACGCGCTCGGTCATTTTGACGCTGCGCAAGAGGTCGACCCGCTGTTCCCGGCGATCCGATCCAATCGTGGCGTGGCGTATTACTTTGCAGGGCAGTACGACGACGCGAATCGCGTTTTTCTGGAGTTGCTTACCGAGTATCCGCAGCGAACGGGAACGCGGTTGTCGTTGGCAAACTCGCTAACGTTGTGCGGCGCATTCGAGGCAGCCCGCGCAGAGCTAAATGCAGTGATCGAGCATGATCCGGACGACGCCAGTGCGCGCCTTGCTCTCGCCATCCTGACAGCTCGCGAAGGAGACAAACGACAAGCTAGAAAGATCGTCAATTCAGTACGCGCCAGCAGTGCGATTGAAAAGACAAATCCTTCTGCGCTCGCCGCCGTTTACGCGCAATTTGCGGAGTTGGAAGAAGCGGTGAAATGGCTCACACTCGCCGCCGATTCGCATGAAGGCGGATTTGCCGAGGCGCAGGTCGATCCGATGCTCGCGCCCTTGTTGGCGGTGGATGCGTTTCACACACTGCTGGCGCGGTACGGCTTGGTCGCAAAACGAGCCTCGGTCACTTTGTAGGGGGGATGCCCGCAGGCGGTTCCGCCCGCCATTGCGCTGACGAACACCGCTAAAGCGACTAGCAATTGACCGAGTTGATGTGTGCCGCCTCGGTGCGGCGGATGGCGGCTGATCCTGGTCACGGGCAGCGGCGAGGGCGGTCGTGTGCGCATCATTGCCAGAATCTCCTGTGACAAGCCGCACGCGAGCACGACCTGCATTGAGTCGGCGGAGTAACCGGTCAGACTCTCGTGATACTCGCCCTCATGCCGTGCGGCGGCGTTGCACGGCAATGCGTCCGTGTGTCGTTAACGGCGTCATTCGGTCGCATTGCTTGCGATTACGCCGCTGCTTGGGCACAATCAACGCAAAATACAGACCGGTTTCACATGTCCCCGCTAATAGATCGTGACGTTGCGCTTGAGCAGTTGCTAGCGTCGGCTACCTTTGCCGGTGCCGCGCGCTCGCAGGCCTTGCTGCGCTTTCTGGCGAAGCGAGCGTGGGCGGACGGAGTGACCAACGTCAACGAGATCGTGATTGCGCTGGACCATTTGGGGCGCGATGCGAGCACCTTCGACCCAAAGAACGACTCGGTGGTGAGGGTGGAGTTGTCGCGACTTCGCAAGCGGATCGAAACCTGTTTTGCCAATGAGTTGGCTGATGCGCCGTGGCGTATTAGCGTGCCCGCTGGGAGCTACGCGCCGGTGTTTGCGCCTCGCGATCACGCGCCAGCCTTGGCGCCCGCGATGGATGCGCCGGATCCGCTTGATGTGGCCGATGAAACTGTATCGGAAGCCACGGCATCACCGAAGCGAGGTGTGACGTCGTTGACGCCCTGGTGGCGGCGTGCCTCGTCATCGATGTTCGCCGCCGCGCTGCTAGGCTTTGTCGCAGCAGTTGGCGGCGGCGGGTATTGGCTCCATGCCAGGGATCGCGTAGATCCTGGCGATGTGGTCGCGGTGTTGCCGCTGATTTGTAGCGATGAGCCTTCGGAAGCCTTGTTTTGCGACGGCCTTGCCGATGAAGTGCTTGATCGTCTCGTGCAGGTGCCGGAGTTGAAAGTGATTGCCCGAACGTCGAGCTTTAAGTTCAAAGGGCAGGCTATCGACGCGCGCGATGCGGGGCGGCAACTTGGCGCTAAATATCTGGTGGAAGGTTCGTTGCAGCGTGAGAGCGACCGCTACAAGTTGGTCGCGCAAATGGTGCGTACGAGCGATGGCGCGCACGTAGTTTCGCGCGTGTTTCAGCGTACCGGTAGCGAACGGCTGCGCCTGCAAAGCGATCTTGCTGAGCTGGTCGCTGACGCGCTCGCGCTGCATCTGCGCCCAGCGTTCGCGCAGGCGAAGACTGATCGTGAGCAGCTCTCCCCCGAAGCGCTGGAAAAGTGGCAAAGCGCCTGGCGACTGGTTGGAGGCGGCAATGAGCCGGATCAGAAAAAAGCGATGCTGCTGCTCGACGACGTGATCGCGACGCATCCGGCGTTCGCACGCGCCTGGGCGATGAAGGCGAGCCTCATTCGCAACCGCGCTTACTTCGGCGAAAGTGTCGAAGTGGCGGCGGCGAAGGCGTTGCCTCCGATGAGAAAGGCCGCCGAACTGGCCCCGGACGACCCCGGCATTCAGGCCACGCTCGCGTTTCTGGAGTTCATGAATCGCACTGACATTCGCGTCGTTTACGCACGACTGAAAACGCTCGCCGAGCGCAACCCCAATCACGCCAGCGTGCTCTATTGGTGGGGGACGGTGCTGTGGCTGACCGGACGTTTGCCCGAAGCCGCGGACGCGTATCAGACCTCGCATGTGTTGTCGCCGTTCGGCACCTCGCCTTTGCACATGCGGGCGCGAATGTTGGCGGGCATCGGCGGGAAGGAAAATCTGGCCGAGGCGCTGCGTGTGGTGCAGCAAGCGTTGGCGATTGATCCGAATTTCACCGATTTGTATCGCGTACGCGGACAAATTCGCTTGGCGCAGGGCGACTACGTGGCGGGCAAGGCCGATCTGCTGCGTGGAGTTGCGCCGCTCGGCCCGGTGGTCAACGCGCTGTCCAGGGCCTACTTTGACCAGGTTGAGCAGCGCGACCCAAGCCAGACTTCGAAGGGCACGGGCAAGACCGAGGGCTCATCGGATGTAGTGCGGCTGCGCGCCGAACTGGTCAGCAAATATGGGCCGGGGGCGATGCCGTTCGCGGCCTCATCCGCACTCGCTACCGGGCAGCCCGAGGAGGCGATTGGCTGGGCCCAAAAAGCCGTGGCCGCAGGTGAAGACGGCGTCGCGAATTTGGCGCACGAGTTGCATGACTCGTCGTTCGTCGCGATCCGCGACGACCCGCGAATGCAGGCGGTGTATGAGCGTATCGGATCGTCGTGGGCGAAGGCATCGGCGGTAACGACGGCACGAATTTATCAGGGCTCTTAGCATGAATGGTTGCATTGGCTTTTCGGTGAAACGCTTATTTCATTGGGGCTAGGTGGATAAAATTCAACAAGTCGACTATTGCTATTTAATCGATATATCCCCCGTGAAATAAGCGTTTTAATAAAAAGCTGTAATAGATTCATCCGAAAAATGATCGCTGCGGTTCGTGCGATTGAAGGTCAATTTGGGAGGTCGTGCAACCGCGCTCAATCGGCGCTCAAAAAGGAACGCTGCGCCGTAACGCCCGCCCCGCTTCAATCCCACCACCGTGTAACGTTTTGACGTAACGCCTCGTAACTTCGTTTCGGCCCGCAACCCGTTATTTCCTCAGAAACTGAACCTAGCATCGCCCGCACATCTTGAGCGCCCAAACCGATCCTCGGTTGCGGCGACTTTCGGAAGGCGAGTATGTTTAGTTTTCAACGGCGATTGCATTTTTTCTCCACGGCTGCGCTTTCGGTCGCTGTGCGCGGCTTCGTTTTCTCGCTGGCGTTTGCTGCGTCGAGCGGTTTCAGTTTCGCCGCCGAGCACCGCGTCTCAGTGTTGCTCGACGTGGACAATGCCGTCGCAACGGGCTGCTCGGTGGCCACCGCCGATGGTACGGTCAACGGCATCGAGCGAATCCAGACCGCCGTCATCACCACGACGACAACTACCGCCAGCGTCGCTCGATTAGAGCAGCAAACCTGCGCCGGTGGCGTCCTGTCATCGGCTACGACGTACGACGCAGGTGGCTGGAGCGCGGGCCTAGGCAACGGCGGGGGCGGCGCTGCCGCCGTCGAATTCTCCGTTCCGCTGTCGGCCTTACCGCAAGGTGCGGTGATGAAGGCGTACGCCACCAGCCGCAACGCGCTTGGTCAGCAAGACGCCACCGGCTCGTTTCTCATTACGCTCGCCAACACGATCGTAGCGATCCCCGACTCGATCCCCGTTCCTTTGTCCAAGGGCCTCGCGGCCCTGATCGCGCTGGTCGTCGCGATCACGGTCGGGTTGCGGTTGCGCCAGAAAGCCTCGTCACGATTCGTGACCGTTTTGCTGGCGGGAGTGATCGTGTCGACACTCGCGTGGGCCGGCACGGTGCTGCGCGACGGCAATATTGGCGACTGGGCGAGCATCGTCCCTGCCGTGAGCGATCCGAAAGGCGACGCACCCGCGAACGCTGACATCATCACAGTCTTCCAACAACAAGACGCCAACAATCTCTACTTTCGCATCGACACCGACATAAACGTCGAAACGCTGACCAACGCCGCGCCAGTCGTGAGCGCCCTTGCCAACCAAACCATCACCTTGCCAGCGACGGCAAACCTCGTCGGCAGCGCAACGGACGACGGTCTGCCCAATCCGCCAGCCACGCTGACGTACGCGTGGACGAAAGTTTCTGGCCCCGGTATCGTGACATTTACCAGCAGCACTAGCGCCGCCACCACGGCTGCATTTAGCGTGCCGGGAAGCTACGTGCTGCGTCTCACCGCGAACGACAGCGCTCTCACGGGCAGTGCCGACGTCACCATCGTTGCCAATACGCCTTCGAACACCGCGCCGGTTGTCAGTGCGGGGTCGAACCAAACCGTCACGCTGCCGACAGTGGTCACGCTGGCGGGCACGGCGAACGACGACGGACTGCCGACGCCGTCAACCCTGACGGCGACATGGAGCCTCGTCTCCGGCCCGGTGTTGGGAGTCACGTTCGGCAATGCCAACGCGCTCAACAGCACCGTCACGCTTCCTTTGCCCGGCGTCTATGTCTTGCAGCTTTCTGTGACCGACGGCATCCTCACCACCACATCAACGGTGCAGATCACCGCCAACGATGGCGCGCCGAAGCTTCAAGCGATTGCGGATCGCACGATCCCGGTCGGCGTGCGCTTTCGGCAACTGCTTGCCGCCAACGATGGCAACGCGTTAGACACCCTGACGTTCAGCCTCACCGCCGCTCCGAGCGGCGCGACATTGAATCCCGCGCCGGTGGTCGACTGGACACCCAGCAACGCGCAGCT
>JBBRGY010000173.1:0-6675 GCA_038223495.1 Burkholderiales bacterium
CATCATCACTTTCTGGGCGCTGCGCTAACATGCGCCAAGCGCGAAGGTTTTAGCTAAACCACGCTATCCCAAGGTGCCGAGAGCCTTACAGCCCCGTTGATGATGCCCACCATCGAATAGGTTTGCGGGAAATTCCCCCAGAGCTCGCCGGTGCGTGTGTCGGTATCCTCACTTAGCAAGCCCAGCTTGTTGCGACGAGAAAGCAGTGTCGCAAATGCTTCACGCGCCTCATCGCGCCGCCCGATCCGTGCAAGCGCGTCCACTCGCCAGAATGAGCAAACGTTGAACGCACTCGTTGGCTTGCCAAAATCATCGGCTGCCTCGTAGCGGCGCATGAACGGTCCGTCGCACAAGGCCCGCTCAAGCGCCTCAACGGTGCGGACAAAGCGCGGATCATTGGGCGGCAGAAATCCCACCTCCGCCATTAACAGCACGCTGGCGTCAAGATCCTGGCCGCCCAGACTCTCCACAAATGCGCCGCGCGTTTCGTTCCACCCATGTTTGAGAAGCACGCCTCGAATCGTTTCAGCCCGGGAGCGCCACATTTCGCTGCGATCATTTCGTTCAAGCTTTGATGCGATGACCGCCAGACGATCGCATGCGGCCCAGCACATTAGCGTTGATGACGTATGCACACGGGAGCGTGTTCGCAGCTCCCAAATGCCCGCGTCCGGTTGGTCATGCAACCGCCACGCCTGCTCACCCATGAGCTCAAGCGTCGCAAAGTCATCAACATTGCTTCTTCGCAGCAGGCGATGATCGTGGAATCCCTGTGCGGCTGCAAGCACGATATTGCCGTACACGTCATGCTGAAAGTGCTCATGCGCCTGGTTGCCAACACGCACGGGCCCCATGCCGCGATAACCCGCCATCGTGGTCGCGATTGATTCATGCAGGTTACTTTCCAGTCCAAGGCCATACAACGGTTGCACGTGTCCGTCGCGCGATGATCGGATAACGTTGTAGAGCCATTGCAAATAGCTCTCCATCGTGCCGACTTCCGCCAAACTGTTGAGCGCACGCACCACAAAGAATGCATCGCGCAGCCAACAGTAGCGATAGTCCCAGTTGCGCCCGCTGTTGGGCGCTTCGGGAATGCTTGTGGTCATCGCGGCGACAATGGCTCCCGTTTCTTCGTACTGGCACAGTTTGAGCGTAATCGCAGCACGGATCACGGCGTCTTGCCATTCGAGCGGTAATGCCAGGCGCCGCGTCCAGCTACGCCAATAACCCGATGTCTGTTCTTCAAAATCTCGCGCTGTTTCGTCGACGCTGCCGTCGAGCGTTTCGTCCGGGCCAAGCATCAGACTGACGGACGAAGTCAGAGAGAACCACGTGCCGTCCACAATGTAGGTGAGTGGAACGCTCGTGTTGAGCCGCAGCGTTTGCGCCGCCATTGCGAAGCGCAAATGATGACTACCGCGCGTCAATGAGGGCGCAGTGCCGCCCCATGCGTCTGATGGGCGCAATGTGAAGCGGACGCGCGGATTGCCGTGCACCGGATGAACTCTTCGAACCAACTGCGCTGGCCTAAACGTGCGCCCACGGTTTAAGAAGCGCGGCGCAAAATCTACCACATCGACGCAGTCACCACGACTGTCCCATAGTCTCGTGCGCACCAGTGCAGTGTTCTCATCGTACGACTGTTCGGAGCCTGCGAAATCATCTATTTCTATCGTCATCGCCCCCTGTGTCTGTGGCGCTCTGTCGTGCCGACTGTTTAAAAGCGCGTCGAATACCGGCACGCTGTCGAATCGCGGCATACAACACCAGACGATGCTCGCATGATCATCAATCAATGCGCTGACGGTGCAGTTACCGATCATCGCCAACTCAAGCGACGGTCGCGCGGCTGTATTTGAAGTACTGGAATTCATCAATTCTCGCTTCCTCTTCACTCTAACACTTGGGTTGACCATAGTATATTTAGACAAATATATCTGCTTGCCTTTAAATCACGTTGCGCTGACATGGAGAGTGAAAAGTTTTGATGGGGTTGAAGACATTACGTCTGCAATTGCGATTCTTGTTGCCGTTGACGGTGACGCTAGTGATCGCTTCCTATCTGTCTGTTCCTTTTTTAGATCGCGTGACTTTGCGCTGGTTCACGCGTGATCTCAACGGTCGTGGCCTGTTGCTGGCGAACGCCATGTCCGACTCAGTAACCGAGGCGTTGGACTCCAATCGACTGCGACGGTTGAAGCCGCTTTTCGAGAAAACAGCTCAGGATGAACGGCTTTACGCCATGGCTCTCTGTTCACTCGACAATCGAGTGCTCGGCGCGACCACACATTACCCAGAAAGCCTGTCGTGCAGCGCTGCGAGCGAACTTTCTCGCCAGTCCGACCCGACGCTCAAGCTGACGGGGGGGGCGGTCATTGTGGGCGTGCACGATGTAACCGGCGCTCGACCCGAGGCACGTAGCACCGACGCATCTGGCACAACTGCGCCAGTTGCAGACGAACCGTCACCTTTGAGTGGGCTGATATTGCCTGCGCAACCGGTTATTGAGCGCACGCAGCCGCCGCCGACCGTCATTGCGCATCTGGTCCTGCTGCACGACATCAGCTTCATCGAACGCCGCAGCCAGGACACGCGCCGATATCTCATTGGCCTCATCGCGGCGCTGGGCCTGACGATTGCACTCATCACCATGATCGTGGCACAACTAAGCTGGCGCGGATGGGTGAATGGCGTCCGCGCGATTATGCGTGGCGAAGGGCTGGTCAGTCCGCTAGCGCCCGCGCCCGAGCTGAGTCCATTTGTCGCGGATCTTCGTTCTCGCATGCGCGATCTGGAGGATGAATACCGCCGTGCACAGGGGCCGGATGTCGAATGGGACGCGGAACGACTCCGCTTGTTGTTGCGCACGCAACTCAGTGGTGATCAGGTCATCGTCGTGTCGAATCGCGAGCCGTACATTCATGAGCGTGACGCATTGGGCGTGATCGTTAAGCGTCCCGCCAGCGGATTGGTCACGGCGGTCGAGCCGGTGATGCGCGCTTGCTCCGGGACGTGGATCGCACATGGCAGTGGCTCCGCCGACAAAGAGGTGGTTGATGCCGCAGATCGTGTGCGCGTGCCACCCGGTCAGGATGAGTACTGGTTGCGACGCATCTGGCTGACGGAAGAAGAAGAGCAGGGCTATTACTACGGATTTGCCAACGAAGGAATGTGGCCGCTTTGTCATGTCGCGCACGTTCGACCTGTTTTCCGTGAGTCGGACTGGGAGGCGTACCAACTTATCAATCGGAGATTTGCTGATGCAGTCGTTGCCGAGGCCAGAACAGACGATCCTGTCGTTCTGGTCCAGGACTATCACTTCGCCTTGCTACCGGCAATGATCCGCGAACGGTTACCGAAGGCCACCATATTGACGTTTTGGCACATCCCTTGGCCCAATCCGGAGTCGTTCGGAATATGTCCGTGGCGACGGGAAATTCTTCAGGGAATGCTTGGCAGCACCATTCTCGGATTTCACACCCGCTTTCATTGCAAAAACTTTATGGAGACGGTAGATCGTTACCTCGAAGCTCGGATTGAGCACGAGCACTCTGCGATTACATTTAACGATAAGACGACTCTGGTCGAGAGCTATCCAATTTCGATTGAATGGCCAAGCGAGGCAACCAGTAGCCAGTGGACTTCAGTGCCCGAATGTCGTCGCCGTGTGATCGAGCGGTTGGGTTTGCCAGCGGATGGTTGTCTGGCTGTGGGCGTTGATCGCTTTGATTACACCAAGGGAATTCTGGAGCGATTGAATGCAGTTGAACGTTTGCTCGAGAAGTGGCCTCGCTGGATTGGGCGCTTTGTATTTCTACAAGTCGCTGCACCCACGCGCGGTGCACTGGACGAATACCGAACGTTTCAGGAACGAATTCAACGCGTCACAAAACGCATCAATGATCGTTTCAGTCGCGACGGTTATCAGCCTGTTTATCTTTTTGCGCAGCATCACGAACATGACGCGATCACCGAGCTTTTTCGGGCTGCTGATATCTGCGTCGTGACTAGCCTGCATGACGGTATGAATCTGGTGTGTAAAGAGTTTGTTGCTGCACGAGACGATATGCAGGGCGTCCTCGTGCTCAGCCGGTTTGCTGGCGCTGCGCGTGAAATGGCAGAGGCCCTCGTGGTAAATCCATACCACGTTGAAGAAACCGCCGACGCGCTTAATCGAGCGGCGACGATGCCAATTGCCGAACAACGGGAACGTATGGCTAGTTTGCGCAGCACGATCCGAGAGTTCAACGTTTTCCGTTGGGCTGGACGAATGCTCGCAGACGCCGGACGCTGGCGATCGCGCGAACGGATCGAAGCGCGTGTTCGCCGCCATCACGATTCCTGATGCGCTACTTGTTCTCATCCCACGGGCAGCAGGCGATAGCCGCAATTGTCGCGCGGCGACCGCTGCTGGCTTTTGATTTTGACGGTACGCTGGCACCGATAGTGCCGCTACCAAATGATGTGCGGTTGTCGCTCGCCGTCGCTGACCGACTGCGCATGCTCTCGCTAAAGCTCCCGGTAGCCATTGTGACCGGTCGGGCGATCACAGACGTGCGGCCTCGTTTGCACTTTAACCCTCAGTACGTCGTCGGCAGTCATGGGGCAGAAGACAGTCTTGAGGAAGCAGGCGCATCGCTACATGCAAACGCTCTGGAGCCGCTGCGTTCCGCATTGAGAGTAGATCAGCAGGCGCTTAAATTGGCAGGTGTCACGGTCGAGGACAAAGTTCAGTCCATTGCCTTGCACTATCGCTTAGCTCGTCGGCGCGATGCTGCCAGAGCGCTGATTGACAGCGTTTTGCATCCATTCAGTGAGCAACTGCATGTGTTTAGCGGAAAGATGGTGGTGAACGCCGTGGCACTCGGCGCCCCAGACAAAGCGGTCGCCGTCAGGCGGCTCGTCGAGCGCAGCGGGGCTTCGAGCGTGTTGTTCGCGGGCGATGACGTAAACGACGAACCAGTATTTGCGGCGGCCGAGGCGCACTGGTTGACGGTGCGGGTCGGGCGTGGGCTTGCTCCCTCACAGGCGAAATATTTTGTGGATGGTCCACAAGACATTGCGATGTTGCTTGAAGCCCTGCTGATGCACCTCGGAGAAATTCGGTCGCCCGGCGCGCAAGCGTCGGCAGCGGTATTATTTCGCTATGATGCGATCCAAAAGCGCTACCGCCGCAAATAGTGAGTCTGTCCCGTTATCTGCACCGACGCCGGATCGGGCTGCTCAAGTGCTGCGTCAATTCCGCGTTGTGTTTAATGCCATCAAGTCGCACTTTCAGCAGATGGAGCGACAATCTGGCGTGGGCGGCGCTCAAGTTTGGGCGCTCAGCATCATTCGCGAGAATCCTGGAATCGGTGTGAACGGTCTAGCGCATGCGATGGACGTTCACCAAACTACAGCTAGTAATCTGGTGCGGTCGTTGGTCGCGGGAGAGATGGTCGCCGCCGAGAAGAATGGCGCTGATCGACGTACCGTTCAGCTTCGCGCTCTGCCTAAAGGCCTTCGCGTGCTGCGCCTTGCGCCAGGGCCTTTTTCCGGCGTCTTGCCAGAGGCGCTCGGGCGTCTTGATGCTGAGACACTTTGTCGGTTGGAGCAGGATCTTTCCTCACTTATTCGTGAGCTGAATGCGGATGAGGCTGCGGCCAATACGCCGCTTGCTCATCTTTAGCCCATAGTCGCGGTCGAACCGGTCGCAGGGTCGTTCGCTCGCTGATCTGCGTTGCATCAAGTAGCGCTGGGGTTGGCGAGGACGTTCGTAAATGCTCGTTAAAAAACTAACAGAAGGCGAGCGGAAATTTTGCCATCTGTTTGGCAGTTCGAAGCATGCACTCCTCAAATTGTGAGCCAGGATCATAAATGCATTTGCGCAAATGTATAATTGGCCAGACGTACACCGGGCTGGCACGAGCAATTCAGTTCGGTATCGGAAACGAGAATGAAAAATTGGAAGGGATTGCGCATGATTTTTACGGACTCAAAAGCACTTACGTTCGGCATGGAGCTCGAGCTACAGATTGTTAACGAACAAACGGGCAGATTGTCGCCGTCCAGTTTGGCAATATGGAAGGAAGCGGTAAAGCGCGACGACGCTGAACGATTTTCGCTGGAGGCCACGCAGTCGACAATTGAGCTCAATACGTCCATTCATTCCAGTGCCGATACGATGCTTGAAGAAGCACTCCACCTCGTTGGCACTCTTCGCACGATCTCTGCCGCCTCTGGGCTGGATATCCGCGGTGGCGGTACCCAGGTCAATCAGTTCTGGAACGACAGAGTGCTGTCACCGACTGATCGCGCGAGCGAGCTGTCCACCAAGTTTGGATTTCTGCCCAAGCGCTTTTCGACGTACGGCATGCACGTCCATATCGGCGTTCCGACTGGCGACCAAGCGATTCATCTCGCGAATTCGCTTCAAGCGCTGTGCCCGCTCTTTATTGCGATGTCTGCTGCATCGCCACTGCTCCAGATGACCGACACTGGATTCTGCGCGGCTCGGCCTCTCGAACCGCTCGTGTATCCGCATGGTGGGCCCATGCCACATCTCGGCAGTTGGGCAGAGTTCGAATCGATCGCTGAGGAAATATTTTCAACCGGGCTCGCCGACTCGCTGAAAGATGTGTATTGGGACGTGCGACCCAAGGCCGAATTCGGGACCGTCGAAGTGCGCGTGTT
>JBBRGY010000174.1:0-6658 GCA_038223495.1 Burkholderiales bacterium
GATCAAATCGTTGTCATGCGCGATGGCCGCATCGAACAGACGGGCAGCCCGCTTGATCTGTACGATCACCCAGCCAATCAATTCGTCGCCGGATTCATTGGCTCTCCGTCCATGAACTTTTTGCCGGGCATGTTGCGCCGAAGCGGTGATGGGTTACGTGTCGAATTGTCCGATGGCACCCAGCTCGAAGCGCCGCAGCAGGCGGGCGGCATTGACGGGCAACCGATCATCTTTGGCACGCGGCCAGAGCATCTCACGCTGGTTGGTTCCAGCGCATCGCAAGGCGCCATTCCATCGCGAGTGGTGGTGATGGAGCCGTCCGGCATGGACACCTTCGTGGCCTGTCGTCATGAAGGCGTTGAACTTGCCGCCATCTTCCGTGAGCGCCATGATTTTGCGCCGGGTAGCACGATTCATTTGCGGCCCGATATGAATTGCGCGCATCTGTTTAACGCGGATACCGGGCAGCGTCTGGCGGCATAATTTTTATCTAGTGCAGCGGACGCTCCGCAATTCGCGTGTTATTGAATCCCAAGTTTCTAACTTGAGTGTCGTTACTGTTTTAACTGTCCAGTTATTGAATCGTCAAACCATCAGGAGGCAACAATGAGTGACTTTAATCGCCGTAAATTTCTGGCCAATACAGCCGGTGTCGCTGCAGCCGCATCGGTTGGGGCGGGCTCCGCCCTCTGGGCGCCGTTTGCGGAGGCGCAAACAATGTCGTTCAAGCCTGAGAAAGGCGCCAAGCTTCGCGTGTTGCGCTGGAGCCGCTTCGTACAAGGCGATATCGACGCCTACATGATCAACGTGAAGAAATTCACCGAAAAGACCGGGGTTGAAGTTCGCGTCGATAACGAGGGCTGGGAGGACGTGCGGCCCAAGGCTGCCGTAGCAGCCAATACCGGGGCGGGCCCAGACATTATTTTATCAACCAACGACGACGCAAACCTTTATCCGGACAAACTGCTCGACGTGACCGATCTCGCGGAGTATCTGGGTAAGAAATATGGCGGCTGGTACCCTGCCGTTCAGCAGTATCTAAAGCCCGATGGCAAGAAGTGGATCGGCCTCGGCCTCGGCGCAGCGGGTTCGATGATCGTCTATCGTGAGAGCCACGTAAAGGCGGCAGGCTTCAGCACCTTCCCGAAAGACACGGCTGGCTTTCTCGCGCTGCACAAAGCGCTCAAAGAAAAGGGCACGCCGGGCGGCTACGCGCTTGGCAACGCCACGGGCGACGCGCTGTGGACGAACTGGCTCATCTGGTCGCACGGCGGCAAGTTGGTCGACACCAACAACAAAGTCGTGATCGACAGCCCGGAGACCATCAAGGCGCTGGAATACGGCAAAGAGCTTTATGCCACGCTCATTCCGGGCACTTTGTCATGGCTCGATCCGAACAACAACAAGGCCTTTCTCGACGGCCAGATTAGCTGCACCAACAACGGTATTTCGATTTACTACGCGGCGAGAACCTCGACCGATCCTAAGTTGAAGGAAATGGCGCTCGACATCAATCACGCCTCGTTCCCAATTGGGCCTGTGGGCGTACCGACCGAGTCGCATCTGTTCTTCAATCAGATGATCATGAAGTACACCAAGTACCCACAGGCCGCGAAGGAATTCCTGCGCTTCATGATGGAGCAAGAGCAGTTCGCCGCCTGGTTGACCGGTGCCGCTGGCTACATTGCGCAACCACTAGCCGCCTACGAAAAAACACCGATTTGGACATCCGATCCAAAAAACACGCCGTACCGCGACAGCGTTAAAAACATGCGTCCAGCGGGCTACGCGGGCAGGCTCGGCTACGCATCCGCAGGTGCGGGTGCAGACTTCATCGTCGCCAACATGGTGGCCGAAGCTGCGAGCGGCGCGAAGACGCCTAAAGAAGCGGCGGAGCGCGCGCAGAAGCGGGCTGAGCGGTATTACAAAGTTTGATGCCGTTACGAGTTAGCGGTTGTTCGGACTTTTTCCGCTGACGAAACTCACTCTGCCTCGCTGGCAGAGTGAGCATTCTCATATCTACTTAGTCGGCGCTTACGCCGCTATTGCCATCGGGCTGCCCTTATTTCATGCTTGACAAACTTAAAAACAGTCGCAACGCGCTCGGCCTGATTTTCATGCTGCCAGCGGTCGTTTTGCTGGTGCTGTTCCTGACCTATCCGCTGGGGCTCGGCGTGTGGCTCGGCTTTACCGATGCCAAGATTGGGCGAACCGGCCAGTGGATTGGGCTTGAGAACTACATTTATTTGGCGACGGACAGCGTCACGCAGCTCGCGCTATTCAACACGCTTTTTTATACGACGGTTGCTAGCGTGCTGAAGTTCTTTCTAGGCTTGTGGCTTGCATTGCTGCTCAATAAAAATCTTCGTTTCAAGAGCTTCTTTCGTGCCGTGATCCTGTTGCCCTACATCGTGCCGACCGCACTGTCCGCTATCGCCTTCTGGTGGATATTTGATTCGCAGTTTTCGATCATTAGCTGGGTGCTGGTGAAGTTAGGCATCATTGATACCTACATTGATTTTCTCGGCAGCCCATGGAACGCGAGAATCTCCGTGATCATCGCCAACGTCTGGCGCGGCGTGCCTTTCGTTGCGATCACGCTGTTGGCCGGATTGCAAACTATTTCGCCGTCGTACTACGAAGCCTCCGCCATTGATGGCGCGACGCCCTGGCAGCAGTTCCGCTACGTCACTTTGCCGCTGTTGACGCCAATCATCGCGGTGGTGATGACGTTCTCGGTGTTGTTTACTTTCACCGATTTCCAGCTCATCTACGTGATCACGCGCGGCGGGCCGCTCAACGCGACGCACCTGATGGCCACACTTTCTTTCCAGCGCGCAATTTCTGGCGGTGCGCTGGGCGAGGGCGCTGCGATTTCGATTGCGATGGTGCCGTTCCTGCTCGCGGCGATCATGTTTAGCTATTTCGGATTGCAACGCCGCGTCTGGCAACAGGGAGGCGGAGACAAATGAGTACCGAAACGAAAACGGCCGATACTACAAAGGTCGATAGCACCGATACGGCGGGCATGAGCTTTCTGGAATCTACGCCACGCAAATTGCTCGCGACTTATCTGCCACTCGGGGGATTTTTGTTCGTGTTGCTGTTCCCGTTCTACTGGATGGCGGTCACGAGCTTTAAGCCGGACAACGAACTTTTATCGCGCGACGGAAATCCATTTTGGGTCAGTTCGCCGACACTGGCTCACGTCAAAAAATTGCTGTTTGAAACCGCGTATCCGGAGTGGATGTGGAACACGGTGCTGGTCTCTGTTACCGCCACTTTCTTCTCGCTGGCGGCGTCGGTCTTGGCGGCGTATGCGATTGAGCGGCTGCGATTCTCCGGCGCTAAACAGATGGGGCTCGCGATCTTTCTGGCGTATCTGGTGCCACCATCGATTCTTTTCATTCCGCTCGCATCAGTCGTGTTTCAGCTCGGTTTGTTTGACACCAGACTCGCGCTCATCCTGACTTACCCGACGTTCTTGATTCCGTTTTGCACGTGGCTTTTGATGGGTTATTTCCGCTCTATTCCGTTTGAGTTGGAAGAGTGCGCGCTCATCGACGGCGCCAATCGCTGGCAAATTTTGACCAAGATTGTGCTGCCGCTTGCCGTGCCCGGATTGATTTCCGCTGGCATTTTTGCGTTCACCTTGTCGTGGAACGAATTCATCTACGCGCTGACGTTTGTGTCGTCGTCTGAAATCAAAACGCTGCCGGTCGGCGTCGTGACGGAACTGGTTGAAGGCGACGTGTACCACTGGGGTTCACTGATGGCCGGGGCGCTATTTGGATCGCTGCCGGTCGCTTTCATTTACTCGTTCTTCGTCGAATATTATGTGTCGGGGATGACCGGTTCCGTAAAGGAATAGTGGCGTCGAAAGGTGAAGCGTTTCGTGCGCTGCCCGCTGTCTGTTTCTCTCAAAAATTCGCTTCGCCCGACATATGGCTTTTTGATAAAAGGCTTACCGCACAGGGGCTAGAGGCGATTTTTATCAAAAGTCAACTTGCGATCATATGGCGTCTTAGCCCTAGTGTGACCGTCATTTCACCAAAAAGCTGATATCCAGCTGATCCGAGATCTTCCTCGGTCAGGTTGTGATCTAGACCATTGTCATATCATCCGGCTCGCTGGTTAGCGGTGTGTTGTCTCGATATTTCGTTGCGTATCGGACATTCCGCACATGCCCGGCCATTCCAATACTTTGCTTCTGGAGATTTCCCTTGCACATCCCGCGTAGACTGTTTCCTTGTTTGTGGCTACTGGCAGTGGCGCTCTCGCTCGTTGCAGCCACGAACGCGGCATTGGCGCAATCTGCGCCCGCCCTTCCCGCAGGCATTACCGCAGGCCCATCCCTTGAAGGCATCAGCGAATACCGTCTGCAAAACGGGCTCAAGGTTTTATTGTTTCCCGATGGCTCGAAAGAGCTGACGCTGGTCAATATCACTTACCTCGTCGGCTCGAAGCAAGAGAACTACGGCGAAACTGGCATGGCGCATCTGCTTGAGCATTTGGTCTTTAAGGGCACGCCAAAGCATCCGGACATGCTCAAAGAATTTACGGCTCGCGGCATGCGCTGGAACGGCACCACTAGCCTTGAGCGCACCAACTACTTCGAAGCATTCACTTCTAGCCCGGACAACTTGCGTTTTGCGCTTGAGCTGGAAGCCGATCGCATGGTCAATAGCTTCATCGCGAAGAAGGATCTCGATAGCGAAATGACGATCGTACGAAACGAGTTTGAGCGCAACGACAGTCAGCCGAGCGTGATTTTTCAGCGCTTGAATGCCGCCGCGTTCACCACTCACAACTACGGCAAACCAGCTATAGGTACGCTGAGCGATATTGAAAATGTGAACATCGAACGTTTGCAGCGGTTCTACAAATTGCACTATCAGCCCGACAATGCCGTGTTGCTCATCGCCGGAAAATTCGACCCAACGCAGGCGCTCGCGATTGTGGCTGAAGCGTTCGCGCCGATTGCCAAACCTGATCGCGTTTTGCCAACGCTCTACACAGTGGAGCCGACCCAAGACGGCGAGCGCGAGGTCACCGTGCGTCGTGTCGGTGATGTCAAGCTCGTGCTCGCGGGCTACAAGGTTCCCTCGAAATTGCACCCGGATTCAGCCGCACTTTCGTTGCTCGCGCAGGTGCTTGTGAGCAATCCGTCAGGGCCGCTTTACCGTGCGTTTGTGGAATCGAAAAAAGCCATTCAGGCCTTTCCTCTGAGTACGGGTTCAAACGACGTATCGCTTGCTGGTTTTGGCTTGGTGGCCGACAAGAACGCGGATGTCACGAAGCTTGAGCATGAGCTGCTCGATTTGCTCGAAGGCCGCACGGCAATGACGATCACACAAGAGGCGGTGGATCGCACGCGCCGCGAAGTCGCCGTGAGTTTTGAAAAAGCGATGGAGTCACCAATCGCTGTGGGTCTGGCGCTTTCGGAGGTGTTGGGCCTCGGCGACTGGCGCGCCTTGTTTGCACAACGCGACGCCGTGCAAGCAGTCACGCTGGCCGATCTTGAGCGCGTGAAAGCGACGTACTTCAAACCCGCCAATCGCACCGTCGCACGCTATCTCCCAGACAACAAGCCGGACCGCGTGCAAGTCCCCGCCGCACCGCCCATTGCGACTTTGCTTGCAGCCTACAAGCCACGCGCTACGGTTGCCGACGGCGAAGCCTTCGCCGCCACGCCGGAGTTGCTGGAGTCACGCACAGTACGCAGCCTTGCCGACCCCGCTTTTCAGTATGCGCAGTTGAAAAAGCAAAACCGTGGCAACGCCGTTACCGTAAAAATCAACCTGCGTTGGGGCGAACTCACCGAGCAGCTAAAACAGCCTGCCCTTGGGCTTGTTGCACCGATGATTTCTGAAGGTGAATCGCCAGCAAAGAAGCAGGCGCGTACCGATGCGCTGACGCAACTCAGGACCCGCTTTAGTCTCTCCGGCGGCATGCAAAGCGCCACGCTCACTATCAACAGCGATCGCGACCACATCCTCGACGCCATCAAGCTGCTACTGCCCCAAGTGCGATCAGCAAAACTGAGCAAAGACGCATTTGAGCGCTTTAAAAAGCAGCTGCTGACGCAAATCGAAGCCAGCGCCAGAGAGCCGCAAACGGTCATCAATAATCTCGCTGTCCCGTATAAAAACAAAGCGTTCGGACTCTCACCCGGCGATCCAGAATATCGTCGAACCCACGCCGAGCAGATCGCCGAAATAGAAAGCATCACTTACGAAGATGTGGTCAAGGCGTTCGATAGCAGTTGGGGCGCGAGTGCCGTGCGCGTTTCTGCTGTGGGCACTGCACCCGATGGCATCGCTGACGAGGTTCGCAATCAACTAAAAGGATGGGCATCGAAGGCGACACCATACGTGCGTCATGTCATCGACTATCAGCCGCTGCCAGGCACGACACTCATCGCAGAAGCCCCGGACAAAACGAACGCGCTCATTGATGTCGATCAGTACCTGCCGCTCACGCGGAACAACCCAGATGCCGCCGCACTACAACTGGCCGTGAGTATTTTTGGTGGCAGCGCGCTCGACAACCGCCTCGCTGCACGAATCCGCAAAAAGGATGGTCTGTCCTACGACATCGGTGCCAGCGTGAGCATCCCTCAGTATGGGAATCGCGCGTACTTTGGTGTGCAGGGAAC
>JBBRGY010000175.1:0-6657 GCA_038223495.1 Burkholderiales bacterium
CGATCAATTCGCTGCGTGATCCAGTGGTTTGGGCAACGATAGTCGTCCACGGTTTGCTGTCGGTGGGTGCCAATGTGACGGTGCGTACGGGCACGCCCAAGTGCACGCTGTCTGAAAACGCAAACTGCGCATCTGTTCGAAGTGATGCACCGGCGACGGCACTGTCTGTGACAACGGCGGCTGTCAAGCCGTGATGACCTGCCACCAGACTTCCATCTCCACGTTGCACCGCGAAGAAAATTTTCTCGGACTGGTCGAAGAGCAGGGACGCCAATTCGCGTGGAGAAAGATCCAGTGTTGGCTCACCGCTTTGCATTCGGACGTGCGCAGTCAATGCAAACGCGTCGTCAAGCAGGGCTCGGTCAAACGCATTAAGCGTGAAATAGTATGCCAGACTGACGGTGGTTGCGGTGCCCAGACACCACATGACGAACAGCGGCGTCAACACATGTTGCAGTAGTCGCTGTCGAAGTGTTATCAACGAAGCCGAGCTATCGCTCATACATCAACTTCTAGCAGATAGCCAAGACCACGCAGCGTTTTTATGGTGGCACCGCTGCCCTGTAATTTCCGGCGCAGGCGCGAGATAAAAGCTTCGAGCGCATTGTCACCGAGGGCATCGTTGAAGTCAGAGAGCTTGTCGGACAGCACACGCTTGCTCACCACGCGGCCGGGCCGGGATGCGAGCTCCCACAGCACCTCGAATTCTCGCGCAGGCAAGTCGAGCGGTATCTCCTCGATGTAGAAACGTCGGGCCGTCCGATCAAGTGTCAGACGGCCGACTTCAACGCGGTCGCTGCCGCCTTGCGAGCGGCGCACCAGCGCACGCAGTCGAGCTTCCAACTCTGCCAGCTCGAACGGTTTCCCGACGTAATCGTCAGCGCCAGCGTCTAGCCCGGCAATGCGCTCGTCGGTCCGGTCGCGCGCGGTGAGCACCAGTACCGGTGTGGTGTTGCCGCGCCGACGTAATTCCTTCAGTGTGGTCAGTCCTGAACCATCCGGCAAATTGAGATCGAGCACGACGGCGTCATAGGGCTGCACCAGTAAAAATGATTCCGCCTCGGCCCGAGTCGCAGCCGCGTCAATGCGGTGACCTGCATCGGTGAGGCTGCGCGACAGTACGTCACGCAATACCGTGTCATCTTCGACAATCAAAAAACGCATAGACGGGTGACGCTCGTAAAAAGTCAGGCATGGGTCAGGCGCGCCGCACGATAGTTAGCAGCGAGAGGGACACATGTTAAACACTAAAACTACCATGACTATGAAGTCACGGCGTTCACCGCGCATGCTCGGCGCGTTGGCGGCTGTTGTAGAGATTGCAATTGCATTCATGACGAGCACAATATTTGCGCCCGCTGCTTCTGCGCAAGCTCCAATCACGCTCCGCGACGTACTGCGGGCAGTGAGCAACAGCGCCGAAGTTCGCCTTGCCCGCCAGGCTCTGTCTGGTGCCGAGGCTGACGTGTTGTCGGCCGATCACGCGCCGCTACCGGTGCTCTCATCCAAACTGTCGCAAATTGATCTAAAAAACGGGTTGGGTGCGGGTGACTGGTTGGGACGCAAGCGCATTGACAAGGCGATCGGGATCGACTGGACGTATGAGCGCGGCGACAAACGCCTGCATCGCACAAGTGCCGCGAAGAGTCTGGTGGCTGCAACGGCAGCTGAAATTCAGGAAACGCAGTTGCAGCAAATGCTGACTGCGCAGGCGGCCTATTTTGAGTGGTTGGCTGCTCGTGAACGTGTGGAGCTTGCCACGGTGATGGAGCTTGCTAGTCGCGAAAGCGTCAACTCCGCACAAACGCGATTGAAAGCGGGCGATTTGTCACAGCAGGACGCTTCACGCATTGAGATTGATGCGGCACGGGTTGGCATCGACAAAAGTACTGCGCAACTTGACCTTGCGCGCGCAATTGTGACGCTCGCGCAAATCACAGGGCGCCGCGACGTTGCAGCTGCCTCTGTGGGGGCTGTGGAATGGCCCGAGTTGATGGCGTATTCTCCGCCGCTAGCCGTTGCAGAAGAAGCGACCGGTGCGCTCATCGCGACACGTGGTGACGTCAGAGCTTCGCGCGAGCGTGTATCGGCGGCTGCGTCTGCACTCGCAGGTGCTTACGCGTTGCAAAAAGTCGATCCGACCTGGGGGATTTCGTTTGATCATTATCCGGGTACGTCGACGAGACTGATTGAGCTGCGCGTGCAGATTCCGCTGACATGGGGCTATCGCTATCAGGGCGAAGCGGCGCGCGCGCAGTCGGACCTGAAGCAGGCTGAGTTGACTGAGGAGCGCGTCTTGCGCGACGCGTACAGTGAGCTCGCGCGCTTGCACGAAGAGGCGAAGTCGATGGAGCGTCGGACCGCTAGTTTTGACAAGGACATCGTGCCGAGGGCTTCGCTAGTCGCCAGTCAGGCCGAGTTCGCCTACAAGCGCGGCGCATTGTCTCTAACCGATTTACTTGATGCGCGACGCACGCTACGTTCGACGCAGCTTGACGCGCTGGCGGCGCGAGCCGATCTTGCCAAAGCACGCACGGCGCTGGTGCTCCGCACAGATCCACAGCGCGATCTGCGCTACGTGTCACCCTCCATTCTCGAATGATTGTCCTATGACCTACCTGACCTCTGCCCGCGTTCGGCGCGTCGCACACGCGGCCGTATTGCCACTCGCTGCGTTGATTCTTTCCGCTTGTTCCGACCCCGTACCAACCACGCCGGAAGCAACCGGGGCTGTGCTGCAGGGCAATAAGTTGCGCTATGCCGACGGCAATCCACAACTTGCGCTGCTAACAGTCGTTGACGTCAAGCCGTCCACCGCTGTGCCCATCGACTTACCTGCACGAGTGACATGGAACGAGTCGCGCACGCAACGTATCTTCCCGGCCTTTGCGGGGCGTGTTACCGCCATTCGCGCTGACGTTGGGCAAGCGGTGAAAGCAGGGGCAGTTTTGGCACAAATGGCGTCGCCTGATTTTGGTCAGGCTCAGGCTGACTCTGCACGCGCCTCAGTTGACGCGCAGCTCACGCAGAAGACTCTGGCACGACAAAAAGAGCTGTTGGCGGCGGGTGTGATCGCACGAAAGGATTTTGAACAGGCCGAAGCGGATGCCGCACGCGCGCAGACCGAGGTAGCGCGCGCTCATGCACGGACAAAGTTCTATGGCAGTGCTGCCAGTGTCAGTCAGCAATTAGGACTTGTAACGTCCATTGGCGGTATCGTCGTCGAGCGGAATCTAAATCCCGGTCAGGAGTTGCGTCCCGATCAATCGGGCGTGGGTGTGCCCGCGCCGTTTGTCGTGTCTGATCCTACCTCGCTGTGGGTGCAGATCGACGCGCGGGAACGAGATATAGCGAGTCTCACGGTTGGATCGCACTTTGAATTGATTGTTCCATCCTTGCCTAACGAGAAATTTGTCGGAAAAGTTTTGACTAGCAGCGATTCGATTGACCCAACCACGAGGACCATCAAAGTACGAGGAGAGGTAGCCAATCCGGATCGTCGACTAAAGGCCGAAATGCTCGCCAGCGCACGGTTAGAGCGCCATCTTGGCGGCGGTCTGGTGATTCCGGCCTCGTCGGTCGTTCTGCGCGGAACGCAGCATACGGTTTACGTGCAATCAGGCCCCGGGATTTTCGAGTCGCGCGAGGTGCGGCTTTCGTATCAGGATAGCAAGAATGCGGTGGTCGCTCGGGGGTTAGAGGCTGGCGACAAAGTGGTCAGCGAAAACGTGCTGTTGCTGGCGCGGCAGTTCGCCCTATCGCAGGAAACGAGCGAGAGTAGTGAAGTGCCGGGCGCTGACCCCAAGGCGGCTCCTGCCAAGGCCTCTGAAAAGGCTGACCCCGCCGCTAAGAAGTCATGAAAAAACTGATTACGTATGCGCTAACCCAACCGCTATTTATCGTGCTCGGTACGGTGCTTTTTGTATTGTCTGGCGTCACAGCGTTCAAGAATCTTTCTGTTGAAGCCTTTCCTGACGTCACAGATACTCAGGTCACGATCATCGCGCTGTACCCCGGCCGTGCGGCCGAAGAGGTTGAAAAGCAGGTCACGTTGCCGATTGAGGTGGCAGTGTCTGGATTGCCAAACGCGTTGCGAGTGTTCTCGCACACGCAGTTCGGCCTTTCCTACACCGTCATTACCTACGACGACAAAGCAGAAGTTCAATCGGCACGGCAGCAGGTCAATGAGCGGCTGCGCGGCATTGATTTGCCAGCGGGTGTTGACGCCAATATTGCGCCGAACTCAACACCGGTGGGCGAGGTGATGCGGTATCGGCTGCGCGGCGACGGCTATTCGACGACGGAAATCAGGTCGGTTGAAGATTGGGTTGTTGAGCGCAGTTTGCGGCAAGTGCCTGGAATTGCCGACGTGGTGGCAATGGGCGGCGCGATCAAGCAGTACGAGGTGCAGCCTGATCTGGACAAACTTCGTGCCTACAAACTGACGTTCCAGAATTTGCTTGATGCGCTAGGACGCGGTAACTCGAACGCGGGTGGCAGCTACATCGCACAGGGCGCGCAGCAATATGCGATTCGCGGCATAGGGCTGTTGCGGTCGGTGGAGGACATTGGGCAAATCGTGCTCTCCTCACGTGGTGGTACGCCGATTCTGATTCGCGATGTCGCGCAAGTAAAAATTGGCGCCGTGCCGCGATTGGGAGTGGTCGGTCAGGACGATGATGATGACGTTGTCACAGGTATCGTCGTCATGCGTAAGGGCGAGAACCCGAGCGAAGTGCTCAAAGGGGTGAAGGCAACCATCGAGAAGTTGAACGCAAAAGGTCTGCCACCAGGCATGAAGATTGAGCCTTACTATGACCGTACCTGGCTGATGGGAAAAACGCTATCAACCGTGTTTCGCAACCTGGTTGAAGGCGCATTGCTTGTCTCTGTTGTCCTATACATTTTTCTGTCAAACCTGCGCGCCAGTCTGGCGGTGGTCGTAGTAATTCCGCTGGCGCTGCTGGCAACGTTTCTAGGCCTCAAGATCATGGGCGTTCCAGCGAATTTGCTCTCGCTCGGAGCGATGGATTTCGGCATCAGCGTCGATGGTGCCGTGATCGTGATTGAAAATATTTTGCAGCGACTATCACAGCAACCAGAAGGCATGACCAAGGATCAGCGGCGCAATGTTATCGCCGATGCAGCCAACGAGGTCGGACGCCCTACTTTATTCTCGATGCTCATCATCATCGCGGCGCATATCCCGATCTTTGCTTTGCAGCGACATGAGGGACGCATCTTTCAGCCAATGGCGCTCTCCGTGACTACCGCACTCGTCGGATCACTGATATTTTCGTTAACACTGGTGCCTTTGCTGGCGTTTTGGATGCTGCGCAAAAAAGTGCCGCACCACGACAATTTTGTGGTCAGTACTAGCAAGAAAATTTACAAACCAGTGCTTGAATGGGCCATTACGAATCGACGCAAAGTGATGCTCCTGGGGGTGGCGACATTTGCACTCTCCGTGGTCACCGCGAGCAGACTCGGATCGGAGTTTTTGCCAGAGTTAAACGAGGGCACCATTTGGGTGAATCTGCGCTTGCCCGCGAGCATTTCAACGCAAGAAGCTGATCGCGTGTCGCGTAAGGTGCGCACCGCGCTCCGCACCGTGCCAGAGGTTGATACGGTGGTGTCGAAGGCCGGACAACCGGAGGATGGCACTGATCCAAAGACGATCAGTATGTTTGAAGCCTTCGTTGGCTTAAAACCGATTGAGACATGGCGCAAGGGCTACACCAAAGAGCGCTTGCTCGACGAGATGGATAAAGCGGTCTCGAAGATACCGAGCATGGAGCCAAGTTTCTCGCAGCCGATTCGTGACAATGTGCTTGAATCCATTTCGCAAATCGACGGTCAGATTGTGATCAAAGTATCTGGCGACGACCTCGCTGAGATCAAGCAGACCACAGAGGCGATTGAGCATGAGATCAAGCAGGTGCGCGGTGTGTTCCGGGCTGAGATTGATCGCGCTGGCGAAGTACCGCATTTGCTGATTGAGATAGATCGTGCACGTGCCGCTCGGGCGGGGCTCAACGTCGGCGACGTGCAGGACGTGATTGAGTCCGCGCTGGCGGGTAAGGTCGCAACCCAACTGTGGGAAGGCGAACGAAAATTTGCCGTTGCTGTGCGCTTGCCGGAGGAACGCCGAGCAATCGACTCGCTGTCAGCGATTCCTATTGCAACGCCGGATGGAGGCTATGTCGCCTTGGGGGCTGTGGCCACCATTCGCGAGTCGGCAGGGGCGATGGACATTGCTCGCGAGGGCGGTCGGCGCATGATGGCGGTCGGTATTTTCATCAAGAACCGCGACATGGGCTCAGTGGTGGCGGACATGCAGGCAGTTGTTGAAAAGAACGTGAAGCTTTTTCCAGGGCAAGCAATCGCGTGGTCCGGTGAGTTTGAAAATCAGGAGCGTGCAATGAAACGATTAGCACTCGTGGTGCCGATATCGCTGCTGCTCATTTTTGTGTTGCTGTTCGACGCGTTCGGCTCGTTCAAACGTGCTCTGCTGATCCTGATCAACGTTCCGCTTGCGCTGGTGGGTGGATTTGTTGCGTTGTGGATTTTTTCAATTCCCTTGTCGGTGTCGGCGGCGATTGGATTCATTGCACTGTCTGGACAAGCGGTGCTTAATGGCGTGGTGATGGTGTCGGT
>JBBRGY010000176.1:0-6620 GCA_038223495.1 Burkholderiales bacterium
CTTCCCAAGGCATGCGCAGCCCGGTTTTCACTCGACATCAGCGCCAGATGAAGAAGCTCACCACGGGTCAGCTCTGTTCCCACTCGCAGACGCGAACCGCTACCTTTTTCGGTATCGACATCGTCCTGTGTCACCATGATCACTTCATCCATCGGAAGCTTCGCGCCGCTCACGATGACCCCGGTCATGAGTTTGGTCAGCGAGGCGATAGGCAACACAACCTGATCATTCTTGCTGAACAACACTTCTTGAGTGTCCTGATCGACGACAAGGGCAACGCTCGACTTCAGATCGAGCACGTCATGCGCACCATGAAGGCCCGCAATTTGCCCGAAGGACTGCTTGGCAGGTACCGCGGCCAAAACGGTGACCCGACGCTTGCCTTGTACTTCAATTCTCACGCGTTTGCGGTTTATAACCAGCTTCCGGGAAGATGCGGAAGAGGTTACTTTGGTTACTTGCTGTTTTTTCGACAGAACCCGTTTTTGGGGCGCTGCATTGACGCCCGGCGTTACAAATGCCGCCAGCAAGGTCACGATACCCACCACTTTCAGAACGCGAGTGAAAAGCAGGTTAGCCATGGTGGATATGAGTTCTGGTTCCGAATTGCAGATGCATTGAGTGTATACAGATCAAAAAAGTGACGCAATATCAGAAACTTGCGTGCCCTTCCTAAAAACGTGATTCAGTTCCGCGAATTGACCGCTTGCATTCAGAATTCAGACCCAGAAAAAGGGCTAAGTGTTTGAAAAGCAACGGTTTTTAAAGAAACCGGTATTTCTTAGCCTTGCGCAGCAACCCGATCAGCTTTACTTTGCAGTTTGTTCAACGCGCTCAAGTAAGCTTTCGCCGACGCCACCACGATATCGGGATCAGCCCCCACCCCATTGACGACCCGACCGCTGTTTTGAAGGCGAACTGTTACTTCTCCCTGGCTTTCAGTCGATCCGCTAATGGCGTTGACGGAGTAAAGCACCATTTCGGCGCCGCTCCGAACATGGGTCTCGATGGCTTTGAGCGATGCGTCCACCGGACCGTTTCCGTCCGACTGACCCTTCACCTCCACACCACCCACCGTGAAAACCACGCTTGCCTGGGGACGCTCGCCGGTCTCGCTGTGCTGCGAAAGCGAAACAAAACCATACTGCTCCTGCTCGTGGGTCACGCTTTCGTCACTGACCAGCGCCAGAATGTCCTCGTCGAAAATCTCGCTCTTGCGGTCAGCAAGCTCCTTGAACTTGGCAAAGGCAAGATTCACATCTGTTTCGCTTTCGAGCTGCACCCCCAAGTCCTGCAGGCGCTGCTTGAAGGCATTTCGCCCGCTCAGCTTGCCGAGCACCATCTTGCTGGCGCTCCAGCCCACGTCTTCGGCCCGCATGATCTCATAGGTTTCACGCGCCTTCAGCATGCCGTCCTGATGGATGCCCGAGGCGTGGGCGAAAGCGTTGGCGCCCACCACCGCCTTGTTCGGTTGCACCACAAAGCCCGTGGTCTGGCTGACCATACGGCTGGCCGCAACGATATGGAGCGGATCGATATTCATGTCCAGATTGAAGTAGTCCCTGCGCGTTTTCACCGCCATGACAATCTCTTCCAGGGAGCAATTGCCAGCGCGCTCGCCCAAGCCGTTGATGGTGCATTCCACCTGACGCGCACCGCCGATCTTCACGCCGGCGAGCGAATTGGCGACCGCCATGCCCAGGTCGTTATGGCAATGCACGGACCAGATGGCCTTGTCGCTGTTGGGGACGCGTTCGCGCAAGGTCTTGATGAAGCTGCCATAAAGCTCGGGCACGGCATAGCCCACAGTGTCGGGTACGTTGATCGTGGTGGCGCCTTCGTCGATAACCGCCTCCAGCACCCGGCATAGAAAGTCGACGTCGCTACGGTAGCCATCCTCGGGACTGAACTCCACATCTGCCACCAGATTACGAGCAAAGCGCACCGAAAGGCGCGCCTGCTCCAGCACCTGTTCGGGCGTCATGCGCAGTTTTTTCTCCATGTGCAGGGCGCTGGTGGCGATGAAGGTATGGATACGCGCCGAACGCGCGCCCTTCAGCGCCTCGGCAGCGCGCGATATGTCACGGTCGCTGGCGCGCGCCAGCGAGCAGATGGTGCATTCCCTAATGGCGTTGGCAATCGCCTGGATGGCTTCAAAATCTCCGTTGGAACTGGCGGCGAAGCCGGCTTCAATCACATCAACTCTCAGGCGTTCCAGCTGACGTGCGATACGGAGCTTCTCATCACGTGTCATGGAGGCACCAGGAGACTGTTCGCCATCGCGCAAGGTGGTGTCAAAAATAATCAGTTTGTCAGTCATGGCGGGCTCCTGGAAAAGGGGGCGTGAAGATAAAGCGCGTAATGTGCCGCAGGACGCAACCATCCACGCGGCTCAATGGTTCCACGACTCAACGACTCAACGACTCAACGACTCATGGTACCCGCGCTGGCGGGGTCGAGTGCAGCGCTGCGCTGCAGTCCGGAAACGATGGCCTTGAGCGAGGCCGAAACGATATTGCCGTCCGTGCCAACGCCGAACAGCGTCTGCTCGTTGATCCGCAGTTCGAGATAGGCCACCGCCTGCGCGCTGGCGCCCGAACCTGTGGCGTGCTCGTGATAGTCGAGTACCCGTACCCGTCGTCCGGTCGCCTCGTTCAACCCTGCAACGAACGCGTCGATGGGACCAGTCCCCCGACCCTTGATCGGATGGATTTGCCCCGCAACAGCAACGTTGGCCTGAATGGTGAATGATTTTTCGCCCGCGTCCGGGCTTTCGCGGATCACCAGCTGCTGCGGGGACTCAATGGTTTGCAGACCGTATTCCTGTTCGAACAGCGTGAACAGATCCCGCGCTGTCAGCTCTTTACCCGTCGCATCCATGACGCGCTGCACGACCTGGCTGAACTCAATCTGCAAGCGGCGAGGCAGCTCCAGACCAAACTCGCTTTCGAGCAGGTATGCGATCCCGCCCTTGCCCGACTGGCTGTTGACGCGTATGACGGCCTCGTAGCTACGGCCGAGGTCTTTAGGATCGATCGGCAGATAGGGCATGTCCCAGATTTCTTCGTCCTTGCGGGCCGTGAAAGCTTTTTTGATCGCATCCTGATGGGAGCCGGAAAAGGAGGTGTAGACGAGGTCGCCAGCGTAGGGATGTCGTGGATGTACGGGCAACTGGTTGCAGTGCTCGACGATGCGGCGAATCTCGTCGATCTCCGAAAAATCAAGGCCTGGTGAAACGCCCTGAGTATAAAGATTCAAGGCGATGTTCACCAGATCCACATTGCCGGTTCGTTCGCCATTGCCGAAAAGACAACCCTCGATGCGGTCGGCGCCAGCCATCAGCGCGAACTCCCCGGCAGCCGTTCCCGTACCGCGGTCGTTGTGCGGGTGAACGGAAATGACGATGGCATCGCGGCGCGCGAGATGACGATGCATCCACTCCATCATGTCAGCAAAGATGTTGGGGGTTGAATGCTCGACGGTTGACGGCAGATTGATGATGCACTTTCGATCGGGCGTGGGTTGCCAGACTTCGGTCACCGCATCAACCACGCGCTTCGAAAATTCAAGCTCGGTTCCCGACCACATCTCCGGCGAGTACTGAAAGGTCCACCGGGTATCAGGTTGCTCTGCGGCCAGTTCCAGAAACAGTCGGGCGTTCGTCGTTGCCAGATTGACAATCTCGTCCTCACTCATACCAAGCACCACGCGCCGCATCACTGGCGCTGTCGCGTTGTACAAATGGACGATGACTTTTTTCGCCCCTTTGAGCGACTCAAAGGTTCGGCGAATCAGCGGCTCGCGAGCCTGCGTGAGGACCTGAATCGTCACGTCGTCCGGCACCAGCTTCTCGTCAATCAGGCGACGCAAAAAGTCAAACTCGACCTGTGATGCGGACGGAAAGCCGACTTCAATCTCCTTGAAGCCAATCTTTACCAGCGTCTGGAACATCCTGATTTTGCGCGCGATATCCATCGGCTCGATCAGGGCCTGGTTGCCGTCGCGCAGATCCACACTGCACCAGATGGGCGCGCGAATCAGCACCGCGTCTGGCCAGGTCCGGTCCTCGAGATGGACCGGGGCGAAGGGCCGATATTTGAGTGAAGGCGTTTTGAGCATGGTCATTCCGTCAGGTGTATTTTCAAAACCAGCAACCCAAAGAAAAACGGCCCGTTGCTGGTAGCAAACGGGCCGTTGAATTGGGTGTACGCGCGTGCGCTACCGTCTCCGCCCGTTGGCAGATAGAAGTAGCGCTAGCGAGATTCGGTTCATGGCTGGCAATGTATCACAAAAATTTGCGGGCCATGGGGTGCGCTATTTATGAAGCCCGCGCTCGTCGGGCTCATCGGTCGAGGTTGAGATAACACTGGTCTGCAGGCCTTTGGCCTTGCGCCAGCCATAGACGACATAGCCTGAAAAGCCGTAGATCACAAACAGGCCGAACATGACCGTCGGGGGATCGATGTTGATCACGGCGATTCCCAGGGCGATCAGCACGATCACCGCAAACGGCACACTGCGTTTCAGGCTGACGTCCTTGAAGCTGTAAAACGGAACATTGGTCACCATCGTGAGCCCGGAGTAAAGCATGAGCGCAAAGATAAACCAGCGTAACTCGTTGCCGTCGACGCCAGCTTCCGTCATGAGCCAGATAAATCCGGCCACCAGCGCAGCCGCGGCCGGAGAGGGCAGTCCCTGAAAAAACCGCTTGTCCACGACAGCCGTGTTGACATTGAAGCGGGCGAGCCGCAGCGCTGCGCAAGCGCAGTAGACGAACGCGGCGATCCAGCCCCAGCGACCGAGGCTGGTCAGCCCCCAGACATAAGCAATCAGGGCCGGTGCAGCGCCGAAAGAAACCATGTCAGACAGCGAATCCATCTGCTCGCCAAAAGCACTTTGGGTGTTGGTCATGCGCGCGACGCGGCCGTCGAGGCTGTCGAGAACCATCGCGCAGAAAATACCGATTGCGGCCTGATCAAACCGGCCGTTCATCGCCATCACGATGGAATAGAAGCCGCCGAAAAGGGCGGCCAGCGTGAATAGATTGGGCAAAATGTAAATGCCCTTGCGACGCTTGCGCGTCAGCACCTCGACCTCCAGTGGCGAAGGATCGGTGCCGTCATGCATGAAATAAGCCTCTAGCGCAATGAATTTGTCCGCGAGCAGCTATCAAAATAGTAGCTAGTGCGGGCATCACAGCCACCGCGTCAGGATTCGAAAAAACATCATTCGTCATGCGGGAAGGATACCAAAGTGCTTGCACGCCCCAAAAAAAAAGCCACGCCATGAAGGGCGCGGCTTTGGAGGGTTGCCGAACGGGCCCTGAATGGCCCGCGCGCAGCATCAGTTGCGGGTCTGGTCGACGAGCTTGTTCTTGGCAATCCAGGGCATCATCGCGCGGAGTTTCTCGCCGACGATTTCGATCTGGTGCTCGGAATTCAGGCGGCGGCGGCTCAGCAGCGTCGGTGCGCCGGCGCGGTTTTCCAGCAAAAAGCTCTTGGCGTATTCGCCGGTCTGAATATCTTTCAGGCACTTGCGCATGGCTTCCTTGGTGGCGGACGTCACGATGTTCGGGCCGGTCACGTACTCGCCGTATTCGGCGTTGTTCGAGATCGAGTAATTCATGTTGGCAATGCCGCCTTCGTAGATTAGATCAACGATGAGCTTGAGCTCATGCAGGCACTCGAAATATGCCATTTCAGGGGCGTAACCGGCTTCTACCAGTGTCTCGAAGCCCGCCTTGATCAACTCGACGGTACCGCCACACAAAACGGCCTGCTCGCCGAACAGATCGGTTTCGGTCTCTTCGCGGAAGTTGGTTTCGATGATGCCTGCCTTGCCGCCGCCATTGGCCATCGCGTAGCTCAAGGCCAGGTCACGGGCCTTGCCGCTCCTGTCCTGATGCACGGCAACGAGATGGGGAACGCCGCCACCCTGGGTGTAGGTGTTGCGCACGGTGTGGCCGGGGGCCTTGGGTGCGACCATCCAGACGTCCAGATCAGCACGCGGAACCACAGCGCCGTAGTGCACGTTGAAGCCGTGGGCAAACGCCAGCGAAGCGCCCTGCTTGATGTTGGGCGCCACGTCATTGGTATAGACAGTACCGATCTGCTCATCCGGCAACAAAATCATCACGACATCGGCGCCCTTGACCGCATCGGCCACTTCAGCGACCTTCAGGCCGGCTTTTTCAACCTTGGGCCATGAGGCGCCACCCTTGCGCAGGCCGACGACGACTTTCACGCCGCTATCGTTCAGGTTCTGGGCGTGGGCGTGGCCCTGGCTGCCATAGCCGATGATGGCAACAGTCTTGCCTTTGATCAGGCTGAGGTCGCAATCTTTGTCGTAGAAGACTTTCATTTTTTTCTCTTTCAAAATAATGGATAAATGGCGAAACGCCCTTTGACAGGCTCAGGGCGAACGGTAGGAACATGTCGCCATCTCTGCATCCGTTCGCGTTGAGCCTGTCGAAACGCGCGCACGGACCTCTGAAATCAAACTCTCAGGATTCGCTCGCCCCGACCGATGCCGCTGGAGCCGGTTCGTACCGTCTCCAGAATGGCGCTGCGCTCAATCGCCTCCAGGAAGGCATCGTTTTTCGACTGGTCGCCGGTGAGCTC
>JBBRGY010000177.1:0-6512 GCA_038223495.1 Burkholderiales bacterium
ATTGTTGCGTGAGCAGGGCGTCACGGACTTCGCGGGCGTTGCGAGCGCTGCACTTCAGGTCTTGCAGGATGAGCGTGAAACGGTGCTTGGCGCATTGGACGCGCGCCTTCGGCATGTCTTGGTAGACGAGGTGCAAGACACCAATCCTGCGCAGTTCGCGCTGCTCACAGCGATCACGAGTGACTGGTCGCCGGGCGACGGTCGATCGCTGTTCCTAGTCGGCGATCCGATGCAATCGATTTATGGTTTTCGTGACGCAGACGTTTCGCTTTTCGCGCTCGCGCAGACGCAGGGTATTGGTGATATTCGCCTGACACCCTTGACGCTGACGGCCAACTACCGATCGCAACCGGGCGTGGTCGATTGGGTCAACGATCAGGTCGCTGCGGTGTTCGCAAAAATAGGCGCCTGGGAAACTGCGCCCGTGACTTATACCGCTGCGATGGCGACGCGGTTAGCCGTCGAACGTGCAACGAAGGTTGTTGTGCGCGTGGCCTTTGCCGATGCCGATGACGAAGGCGCGCACGTTGCGGACGCCATTCAAGCTATCAGACGCGATTACCCGTCGGAAACGATTGCGATTCTGGTGCGGACCCGACCGCATGCGCAAGCGACGATTGCCGCGTTGCTTGCGCGCGGTGTCCCATTCACTGCGCGCGAATTCGCACGGTGGGAGCAGCGCGAAACCATTCGCGATTTGCTGTCGCTGACCTTTGCCATCGCGCATCCATCGGATCGAACGGCTTTCTTCTCGGTGCTGCGCGCGCCGTGGGTGGGTCTGACGTTTGCAACACTGTCCGCGTTGGCGCACTACCTGGATAACGCCGGTCGTGACGCCCTGTCCTGGCACGCGCTTGCTGCGGATGCGCCGTGGATCGCGCAAATCGATGCGCATGAGGCACCACGCGTGGCGCATGCCTTTTCAGCCTTCACCACGGCTCAGACTCGGTCGTGGTTATCGCCACTCGCTGAACAGGTGCGCGCCGCGTGGCAGCAGCTTGGCGGGCCATCGTGGTGCACCGATGGCGATGCTTGCGATGATGCGGAAACGTTTTTTGCCTGGCTGCATGAAAATGCGCCCGGCGGACAGCTACCGCCGCGACACGTCGTTCATGATTTGTTGGATCGACAGCATCGCTCTTTCGCCGCAGCGTCCGCTGCCGAAAGTGCGGGTGCTGGATCAGTGGAAATTCTGACCATCCACAAGGCGAAAGGGCTGGAGTGGGATCACGTATTTCTCGTCGGCATAGATCGCAAACAGCGCGGAGACGCACGTGAACTGGCGCGCTGGCGGTTTGCGCCGACCGAGGACGGCTCAGGCGAGCGTCGGGTGCTGGTCGCAGCACGGGACTCACGCAAGAAGCTGGTTGGCAGCGTGTTTGATTACGTGAGTCAGCACACGAACGCCGCGCGTGCCGCCGAGGTAAAACGCCTGCTTTATGTCGCTGCGACGCGCGCCAAAGTTACGCTGACGCTCACTAGATGCAACGCGGCGTTTGAACCGCCAAGCGATAGTTTCTCTGCGCTTCTGGATGACTCAGCCGACAGCCGATTCGACGTGCCAGAGCGCTCAACCGATAAACGGTTGCTACTGGCGAAATCGCTGATTCGCAGTACAAACCCGCCCCCTGCGTTTGACTTGGCGCACATCGTATACCCGGCCTATCCGACGGCCCTTGCCGACGCAGAAGTCGCAGTCACGCAAAGTCAACTGGATGCGCGAGCCGAAGGGGTGGTCGGGCATTTGTTGTTCGAAGGTTTGGCTGTTGCGATCGCTGCAAAAGGGACCAAGGCGTTTTCGCCGAACGCAGCAGTGGTCGCTCGCATGTTGCGCGAGGAGGGCGTTGCGCCGGGTCCGCTCCCTGTGATCGCGAAGCGTCTGGTCGAGTGGTTTGCTAAAGCCGATCAGCTGGCGAATGTTCAATTTCTGTTCGCGCAGGACCATCTCGAAGCCGCCAACGAACTCAGCCTCGCGCCAACGCCGCTAGCGGCGGGCAAGGAAACGCTACGCCTTGACCGCACGTTCGTCACCGCAAGTGGTGAGCGCTGGGTCGTGGATTTCAAATTCAGTGAACCCTCCTCGTCGTCGGGCCCATCAGGCGCGTGGATCGCCGCCGAGGCGGAGCGCTATCGGGCGCAATTGCGCGGCTACATGCTCGCGCTTCGAGCGTGGGATGAGTTGCGTGGAACTGTGCGACCTGTGGTGGCTGCTTTGTACTTTCCTTGGCTGGATCAACTGATTCGGATTGAGATATAGCTTTTTGCTGGAAGCTCGTTTACACGGGAGATGGCTGTCGTTTTTGGCAAAAGTCGATGCTCAAAGTGCATTTTTACCTAAAAAAGGGGAAAAATCTGCTCGAATTGGGAGGAATCGCTGCACAAAAAAGCGAACGCGGCTCTTAAAAATTTCCGAATAAAATCAATACTTTCGCGCACCTGCACACTGAATGACCGCTTCCGCTCCACGCCCCACGCTATCCCGCGACCTGCATCCGGGAGCGTTTGCTTCACGCCCGACGGCCGTCACTATCGGCAATTTCGACGGCGTTCATCGCGGTCATCAGGCGATGCTCGAGGTGGTGTGTCAAGCCGCACGGCAACGGAATCTGCTGCCAGTCGCTCTGACTTTTGCTCCAGCACCGGGGGAATTTTTCGCGCGTAACGCGGGAAAAACGCCGCCCGCGCGTCTGCAACGTCTGCGTGACAAATTGGCCTGCATTTGGGCGGTTGGCATCCATCACGTTCAATTGACCCGCTTTAACGCAACGATGGCCGCGATGGCACCGGACCAGTTTTGCGACGAGGTTTTGAAGGCAGGACTGAACGCCAAATGGGTCATCGTCGGGGATGACTTCCGTTACGGCAAGGGCCGCGCGGGCGACGTGAAGACGTTGCACGCATGGTGCGCGGCCAATGGCGTCGAGTGCTACGTCATGCCTGCGATCAAGGCGATGGACGTGCGTTTTTCGTCAACGCTGGTTCGCGATGCGCTCCGCGATGGCGACACCGTGACGGCCGCGGCCATCCTCGGTCGTCCGTATCGTATTTCTGGCAAAGTTGCGCATGGCGAAAAACTGGGGCGCACGATTGGTTTCCCGACGGTCAACCTGCCACTGTGGGCACCGCTCCCGCTTTCGGGCATTTTTGCCGTGCGTGTGTACGGCGTTGATGTCGCGGGTGGTCAGCCGGTTTCAGGCGCAGCGAGTGTCGGCGTCCGGCCGACCGTTACAGAAAATGGCAAGCCCCTGCTTGAAGTGTTCCTGCTCGATTTCAAAGGTGACCTTTACGGTAAACGGATCGTCGTTGAATTTGTGAAACGCATCAGGGCAGAGGAAAAATTTGCTTCTCTCGATGTGATGACGAATCAGATGCACAAAGACATTGCTGACGTTCGCGCGGTGTTGAATCTCGGTGCCATTTAGCCAAAAGCGAAACATCAAGTGCCACAGCCCATCGCCCCGCTACCTGCTGATTTATCGCACGATGTTGCGTTGCTGCTGAACGAGGCGGTTGATTGTGCGGCGCTCGCCGATGGTCTGGTTATCGCTGAGCGAGCATTTGCCCTCGCGCAGGACCGCTCTTCGCTAGACCGGGCCACTGCAGCACATGTCACCTGTTTTTTCCTCTACCGCACCGGAGCGACCGAGCGCACGATGGCGTTTGGCGAGGCGATGCTGCCTCTGGTCAAAGCGGAATCGATGCCTGCGGCGTACGCGGAAATGCTGCGTTGGATCGGCGTTTGCGCCTGTGATTCGGGATTGTTTGGCGTCGCGATCAAGCACGCCACAGAGGGCTACCACCTCGCAAATCAGACAAATGATCAACGCGGTCGGGTACTGGCGTTCAGCCTGCTGGGCGGATGTTTTGAGCGCTCCGGTGATCCTTGGCAAGGCGAACGGCTGTTACGCGACGGTCTGGCGCTCGCACGGCAGTTGGATGAGCCGTATCCGTTGATCACGACGCTCAACAACCTGGCCGCCGTATTGATTGGCAAGTTCTATTCCTTGCGCGAAGGTTGGGCTGCAAAAGAAGGGCGCGCTGCGCTGGAAGATTGTCTTCCGCTGGCACGCGAAGTGTTGCATATGTCTCCGATCATCGGCGACCCATATCTCGACGCGTTTGCGCACGGAAATCTGGGCGAAGTGCTTGTGCATTTGGGACAACTGGAGGAGGCGCGCACACTGTTACATGCCGCGTTAGCGCTGGCTGAGATTGGCGGTTATCACGCGGTGTCGCCACGAGTGCGATGCTCGATTGGCGAACTCAATCTCGCGCGCGGTGATTTCCGTACGGCAAGGACAGAGCTAACGGCGCTGCTCGCTGAACGAAACCATCTACCTACGATTGCCACGCAGATGCGCGTGCACTATGCGTTGTATCTTGCGCATCGCGGCGAGGGCGATACGACCGCTGCGCTCGCTCAGCTAGAGGCGTTCCGCCGTATTGAGAGCGAGCGGTCCATGCAGCAACTCAAAGCAAAGTCCGAGCACATGGTGATGCGCCTGGAAGCAGACGAAACCCAGCGCAAGGGATTGGAGCAGGCGTACGGTGTTGCACAAGCGCATGCCTCGCGGGCAATCGAGTTGGAGCGGATCACGCTTGAGGACGAATTGACCGGACTTGGCAATCGCCGTGCGCTCGATCTGAAATTGGCCGCAATGGTAGCCAAGGCCCGGACCACTGATGCGCCGCTGGTCGTGGTGTTACTCGATCTGGATCACTTCAAACAAATCAACGACCGGTTCGGACACACCGTTGGCGACCGCGTGCTGGTGCAAGTGGCGAAGCTCCTGAGCGAACACACGCGTGCCAGCGACATGGTGGTGCGCAGCGGCGGCGAAGAGTTTGTGCTCGTGATGCCCGGCACCTGCGCCCCCGATGCGTTCGATATTTGCGAGCGGCTGCGGCTGCGTATTTCCGACTATCCGTGGGCAACGATAGCAGCTGAGTTGTGCGTCGCAGTGAGCGCCGGTATCGCCTCCGCACCTGAGTATGACGCTGGCACACTGGTAGAACGAGCCGACTTGGCCATGTATCGGGCCAAGCGGGCAGGGCGAAATCGAATTGCCGTTGCGACTTAGCAAAGCGAGCGGCTGACCGCCAGCACAAATAGCGACTCAGCTCCCGTACTCGGCAGTACATGCCCATCAAACATAGAACGAGACGCCTTTCAGGCTGGCCAGCGAAGTGACCCTGCTGAAACGGTGTCGAACCTATTGAATCAACCCTTTCAGGTAGTTCTGGACATCGGTGAAGGTGACTCTAGACGCGCCTGGCGCGCCTTGGGTGCCTTGAGTGAGCGCGGTTCCTCTTATCCCGAGCAAATAGCGAACTATCAGCAGTCCATCGGTTAACAAATAATTGTGCGTGTCGCCATCAATGTCAAGTAGAGGACTGACTTCACCAAGGTAATTGCTGATCTCGGTCGGATCGGTGCGTTGCGCACTCCCATCAAAGGCCACCCCCTGAGTCAGTGCCGCTCCGCGTAGGCCAAGCAGATAACGAGCCGCCAGCAAACCATCTACAGGCGCGTCGGAGAATCCGTTTTTGTCCACGTCCAGTGTGGATTTCACAGTAAGCTGCGTTGCGCCACTGCTGGACGAATATCCGCCGCTGCCTGTGTAGTTTCCTGTGATTGTCTGATTGCCCCCTATAACGGTCGGCTTTAGCTGGCAGGTTCCGGTGCCCGCCGCCAGCGTCACGTTGCAACTCGCGCCCGCGCCGCTCACCGATACCGAACCGGCCGGCGTTCCGGACGCGGTACCGACGGTCGCGGTGACAACGCTTTGCTGTCCGCGATGAATCGGGCCGCTTGCACTCATAGTGACGTTGGTGGCCTGGCCGCTGCTTGTGGCACACACGGGTATAACTTGCAAACGCTGCAGCGTATCGATCCGCCAGACGTTGGTTCCAGTTGTTGCTAAGCCTGAACTATCCGATGCCAGTCGAAAGCGCAACCGAATGTTTTGTCCGCTAGCGGCAGGCGGCAGCCCGACGACTGTCGTTGTGTACGCGGCGTCCGCGCTTCCGCTCCAAGCTTGGCGCCCGCCAATGGCGCTTCCATAACTGCTACTGATAGCGCTTGTGTATCCGCCGGACAGAAAGCTACCACCCGCCGCGACAATGTCAGCGAACGCTCCGCCACCGATGGCAATCTCCAGCACTCCGCCGTCATAGCCGTTCTCGGTGTTCCAGCGATGGCGGAAACTGATTCTGTTTCCACTGCCAGTTGGCACAGCGAATGGCGGACTATCAAGCCGCGTTTCTGACACAACAGACGTTGGCGTGCCTAAAACGCTGTTTACACCCGCGTCAGGGCTCAGCGTGGACGTAGCCCAATTTACGCCGCTGCCACTGACGATCATGCTTGCCCAACCCGCAGGCAGCGCCGGTACCGTGACGCTGTCGAAATTCTCAATCAATGTCGTGACGGTCTGCGTTGTGCCGGTAGTGCAACATTCTTTCTGTAATTTCAACCGGAAGGCGAGCGAAGCGAGCCCCTCTCCCAGGTC
>JBBRGY010000178.1:0-6483 GCA_038223495.1 Burkholderiales bacterium
AAAATACTTCCTGCACTTCCTGTGCCGCAGCGTCGGCAGCGACTTCATCGGCTAGATGCGCAGGAACGACGACGACACCTTCTTCGTCGCCCACGATGATGTCACCGGGATACACGGCAACGCCGCCGCAACCGATTGGTACGTTGAGATCAATGGCGTGATGATGAAGGAGATTGAGCGGTGCGCTTCCGCCCGCGCAGTACACCGGAAAATCCATCTTTTTGATGTCACTACTATCCCGCACTGGCCCATCAGAAACAAGGCCCGCTGCACCACGCACCATCAGTCGAGTGGTGAGAATCTGCCCGCCCGAGGCAACGCGCTTTTCGCCGCGACAATCGAGCACCAGCACGTGACCAGGCGGCACGCTCTCAATGCCTTTGCGCTGCGGATGATCCGGGTTATCAAACGCACTGATCTGGTCGAGATCTTCGCGCGCCGGAATGCTTCTCATCGTGAACGCAGGGCCGACCAAATTACCCGTACTTGGCGTAGTCAGGCGCTGCGTGCCCTGGATGAACACAGTGCGAAAGCCCCGCTTGAAGAGTTGCGTGCAGAGCGTGGCAACGCTCACTTTTTTGAGGTGTGCGAGTGTGGTGGGGTTCATTTCAGACATGATGGGAGGAGCTCAAGTTATTAGGGAATCAGATTGTGTTGCAGGATCATTGGTGACTTCAGCGGACGGAGACGAAAGCACCACTAAACCGCACCGACCGCTTCAACGTAGAGCGCGTAAAGCGAATGGCTGCTTGCCATGTAGAGCCGATTATTTTTCGGTCCACCAAAAGTCAGGTTGGCGCAGCGCTCGGGCAAACGGATGAAGCCGATGGCCTTGCCGTGGGTGTTGAACACCATCACGCCGTCAAGTGCTTCTGCGACAGCGTCGGCTGAGCCGTTGCTACCCCAACCGCACCACAGATTGCCATCGATATCGACACGAAAACCGTCGATAGCGCCCGCGCCATTTGCGTCGACGAGCGTTGCCTTATTCGAGATTCCACCATCGGCACCGATATCGAACGACGAAATCAGGCGATTCGGCGTCGCTCGCGATTCGACGATGTATATTTTTTTCTCATCGGGTGAAAACGCAATACCGTTTGGCCCCGCGAGCTGATCGGTTACGAGACCCAGCTTGCCGTCCGCTGAAATACGATAGACGGAGTGCGGTAATTCGGACGCAGCTTTATCGCCTTCCCAGTGGCCGCCGATGCCGAAGGGTGGATCAGTGAACCAGATCGAGCCATCCGATTTGCAGCAAATATCGTTTGGCGAATTCAGTGGCTTGCCATTGAATTTATCTGCCAGCACGGTGACTTTGCCGTTGTATTCCGTTCGCGTCACGCGACGTGTCAGATGTTCACAGGTCAACAACCGTCCCTGCCGATCACGGCACATGCCGTTCGCGAAATTAGACGGCTCACGCCACACGGTAAAGCTACCGGTAACTTCGTCGTAGCGCATGATGCGGTTATTCGGAATGTCGCTGACCAGCAGGCAGCGTCCGTCGCCAAAATACACCGGACCTTCCGCCCAGCGCATACCCGAGCCAAGCTGCTCGACGCTGCTGCTAAACACGCGGTATTTGGCGAAGCTCGGGTCGAGAATTTGTACGGCAGGGTCAGGGTAGCGCTGACTCGGTTTAAAGTCGAATGCGGGGCCGATGGCGGCCCCTGCGCCCGCGTTCCGCGCGGTAGGTGTCGTTGACATTGAAAACCTGACCGTGCGTCGTGATCGGATCTGGATCAATGAATCTCAGGGTCCGATGCAGCGCCAGCGGCGTCGCCGGATTCCGAATAGTCGGGCTCCAGAAAATCAAAGTCGCACCCTTTGTCTGCCTGCTGAATGTGCTTCAGATACATGACACCGTAACCGCGTGTGAATTTCGGAATCGGCTTGACCCACGCGGCTCTACGTTTGGCGATTTCTTCATCGCTGACCAGCATGTTGATGCTGCGTGCATCGATGTCGATGGCGATTTCGTCGCCGGTTTTCACGAAAGCGAGTGGGCCGCCCACGTGTGACTCGGGCGTAACGTGCAACACGCAGGCGCCGTAGCTGGTACCGCTCATGCGTGCATCCGAAATGCGCAGCATGTCGCGCACGCCCTCTTTCAAAAGCTTTTGTGGAATCGGCAATTGGCCCCATTCCGGCATGCCTGGTGCGCCTTGCGGACCGGCGCTTTGCAGCACGATGACGCTGTTTTTATCGACGTCGAGATTAGGGTCGTCGATACGTGCCGACATGTCGTTGTAGTCTTTGAAGACGACCGCCTTGCCCGTGTGTTTGCGCAAATGCGGCTCCATCGCCGCGGGTTTGATGACCGCACCACCGGGCGCGAGATTGCCACGCAACACGGCGAGTCCATCACTTTCGACTAGCGGCTTTGTGACGGGGCGAATCACGTCTTCGTTATAGACCTTTGCATCAGCGATGTTCTCGGCGATGGTCTTGCCGTTGACGGTCAACTGCTTGCCATCAATCGCATCGCCCAATTGCTTGAGAAATGCGCGCAAACCGCCTGCGTAGTAGAAATCCTCCATCAGGTACGCGCCGCTCGGCCGCAGGTTTGCAATCACCGGCGTCTTGCGCGCGATTTCGTCGAAGCGGTCAATGGTGAGCGGAATGCCCGCGCGTTTGGCCATGGCCACAAGATGCACGATGGAGTTGGTCGAACCACCGAGCGCAAGCACGGCGGTGACTGCATTTGTGATCGCGCCTTCGGTGATGATATCGAGCGGTTTCAGGTCTTCCCACACCATGTCGACAATGCGCTTTCCGGTGAGCGTGGCCATCTGCGCATGACGTGAATCTGGGGCCGGAATCGACGATGCACCGGGCAATGTGAGCCCCATGACCTCAACCGCGCTCGTCATGGTGGACGCCGTGCCCATCGTCATGCAGTGGCCGGGCGAACGCGCGATGCCGTCCTCGACTTCCTGCCAGTCGTTTTCGGTAATGTTGCCAGCGCGCAGTTCGGCCCAGTACTTCCACGTGTCAGAGCCGGAACCGATGTAGCCGCCTTTGTAATCACCTCGCAGCATTGGCCCGGCAGGCATGAATATCGTTGGCAGATTCATCGCCAGCGCGCCCATGACGAGAGCTGGCGTGGTTTTGTCGCATCCGCCCATGAGCACGCAGCCATCAGCCGGATAGGACTTGAGCAACTCTTCCGTTTCCATCGCCAGCAGATTGCGGTAGAGCATGGTCGTTGGCTTCTGGAACGGCTCAGACAGTGACATCGCAGGCATTTCGACCGGGAAACCGCCAGCTTGCCAGATCCCGCGCTTGACCTCTTCTGCCCGCGCCCTGAAGTGGCTATGGCAGGGATTGATGTCGCTCCACGTATTGATGATGGCGATGACCGGTTTGCCCGCGTAGTCGCTGCGGTGATAGCCCATTTGCGCGGTGCGCGAGCGATGTCCGAACGAGCGTAAATCCTTCACGCCGTACCAGCGGTGAGAGCGGAGATCTTCGGGTTTCTTGCGTTCGGTCATGTTTTTGATCGGTTAAAGTAGTTGCAATGGTAGCGCTAACATTTCCAGTGTAATGGCTTTGGCGGGAATGGTCAATTTGCGGTTCCGAAGCTCGTGTTTGCTGTAATTTGCAGCGGCTGCTTACGCGCTGCATGCGTCGCGCGCGACAGTCAGGCGCTTAGTCGCGGCACAATCGAAAAGCCAATATCGCGCACCCGCTCACCCACGTCTCGCCCCTCAATGCGATCCATGATGAACTGCGCAGCTTGGCGACCGATGGCACGACCATCAATGTGCACCGTCGTTAACGCAGGGTGAATGTACGAAGCAAACGCCAGATCACCGAAACCCATCACGGCCAGATCGCGCGGCACGTCGATGGCGCGCGCTAGCGCCTCGGTCACCACGCCATGTGCCAGCACGTCGGAACTACAGAACACCACATCAACGTCGACTGCTTGCGCCAATAGTGCTGCCAGCCCTTCGCGACCATCGCGAAGCGAAGTCGGTGCAGCGACGATATGTACCGGCATCGGCGCAACGCCGAGCGCATGCATGCGTTGCTCAAAGCCAGAGCGGCGAAGACCGGCCCGATAGTCGTCGGCACTGACGATTGCGGGGCGGCGATAGCCTTTGCTATACAAAAAATCGGCGACCTCACGACCCACTTTTTCATGAGAAAAACCGACCAGCATGTCGATCGGCGTCGGCGTCAAATCCCAAGTTTCAACGACTGGAATGCCAGAGGCCAGCAGGCGCTTTCTGCCCTCCGGCGAATGCATAATGCCGGTCAGCACGATGCCGTCGGGCCGACGGCCAACGATGGCGTTGATCAGCGCGTCTTCGCGAAATCCGGTGTAGCCACTTTGTCCCAAAATGAGCTGGCAACCGGCGTCATCAAACGCGTCGGTCAACGCCTGCACGGTTTCGAGAAACACCGAGCCAGCGATGGTTGGCATGAGCGCGGCGACGAGTCCGCTGCGGTTAGAGGCGAGTCCACCTGCCATCAGATTCGGCACGTAGCCCGTTCGCGAAACAGCGTCCTGAATTCGAGCAAGCGTTTCTGGCGCTACGACAGACGGCGTTTTCAGCGCTCTGGACACCGTGATGGCGGAAACCCCCGCCAGTTTGGCAACGTCGCTTAAGGTGGTGTCGCCGGTGCCGCGACGCGCTGCGCGAGGGGGCTTTTTGACACGTACAGGTTTGCTTGTCACTGCCGCCGATGTTACCGCTAACTCTTTTATTTCACTCAACGATACGTCTGATCCTTTATGCTCTTTTTTGCCGCGCGACGATTCTCAAAACACGCCGCCGTCGTGCTTCTTTCCGCAGCTACCCTCTCCGGCTGCGTTTCCACGCCTGTGGCCACGCGGACCTCAGCTGTGCCACCGCCGAGCTATGCCACGGGTTACTTCGAACAATCCCCGTGCGTTGACCGCATCGGGCGCTGTTTTGACGCAACGATTGGCGGCAAGCCTGTCAGCGTTATCGCAACGAAGGCTGAGTTCGATACACTGAGGCTCCAACTGGCAACGCTTAACAAAAACGTGCGGGACGTGTACTGGCGCGTCCTGGAGCCTGTCGACGGCAAGCTGGCGCTGGACGTCGTCACCAGGACAAACGACGCAGGCGCAGAGCGGGTTGGCGAGGCCACGGAAGAAGCCGACGTCACCGTCTACGCGCTGGACAACCAGGATCTGGACAGTAAATCCGAACAAGTGGCGCGCCAGGATGTTCGCGTGAACGGGCAGCCGATTGTGGTGCAGCAAGAAACGCTGACGCAGAATTTCTTGCCGCCAGGTCGCTACGCGTTTGCGATCAAACACATCGGTCGCAAAAACTGGGATCGAAAGTGGGTCGTGCTGACGGTAAAGTGACGCTCCAAAACTACCATTGGAGCTATCAGCTTTTTCTCATAAAGACGCTCAATCAGGGGCTAAAGCTTAATTTGTTAATAAGTCGATAAAACGACTTTTTAGACGTTAGCCCCTATCAAAACGTCATTTACGCATAAAGCTGTCGCTCAGAATCATGGGAAACTGCCCGATTTTTTGCGGTCCGAGCGGTTAGATCAGTGCATGTAGCCCGGCCATTTCGCGAGCGTCGTCTAAGAAGTAGACTCAAGCGTCCAGCGGGCCGTTCCGCACCAGTAAGGAAGCCATGCGACACATTGAACGACACAAAACTGCCCGAATCGGCTGGCTTCGCGCGGCTGTGCTGGGTGCGAATGATGGCATCGTTTCGACCGCGAGTCTGATGGTCGGCGTCGCAGCCGCGAGCGCCAGCCAGAACAGCATTCTGTTAACCGGTGTGGCCGGGCTCGTGGCGGGCGCGATGTCGATGGCGGCAGGTGAATATGTCTCCGTGCATTCGCAAGCGGACACCGAGCAGGCCGACATCGCTCGCGAGGCGGCAGAGCTCGAGAAGGATCCCACGGCGGAGCACCGTGAACTCGCTGCGATTTATGTTGACCGTGGGCTTGATAACGGACTGGCAAAACAGGTCGCTGAGCAACTCATGAAACATGATGCGATTGGCGCGCATGCACGCGACGAATTGGGCATTTCCGAAACGATGAATGCGCGACCGATTCAGGCGGCGTTGTCCTCGGCGGCGAGCTTTGCTGCCGGTGCAGCGCTGCCGCTTGCGGTCACGGCGCTCGTGCCAATGAGCTCACTCATTGCCTGGGTGACAGGAACATCACTCGTTTTTCTCGCATTACTCGGCGTCATGGCCGCCCGAGCGGGTGGCGCAAACATGCTCACGGGCGCGTGGCGAGTAACGTTCTGGGGCGCGCTCGCAATGGGTATCACGGCGGGCGTTGGCAAGCTATTCGGGGCCGTGATCTAGCAGGGACGGCCCCGGCGCGGATTTACTTTTTGTAGTAATCGCGCACCTTCGCTGCGATCTGGTTGTCAGTCATCTTGTCGGTCGTTTCGACGCCCACAATGCGTTCGCCTAAACCTTTGTGCTCAAGGCGCTTTTTGAACTCACCTTTCGCCTCGCC
>JBBRGY010000179.1:0-6482 GCA_038223495.1 Burkholderiales bacterium
AACAAGTCGATTGTTCGCTGCTCTCGGTGCAATCGCAACCGCAGTGCCCATTGTCGCCGCAATGTCGCGCCAGAAATGGCAAGCGACAGTGTGGCCACCGGCGTCTGATTCGAGTGCGGGTGCTTGCTGCGAACAGAGGGCCTGCGCGTGCATGCAGCGAGTGTGGAAATGGCAACCGGAGGGCGGTGCGATTGGACTCGGCACGTCGCCACCGAGCAGCACGCGCTTTCGCACGAGCCCCGGTTCGGGCTGCGGGATTGCAGAGAGTAGCGCCTGAGTATATGGATGGCGCGGAGCGCTGAACAGCGCTCCTTTGTCCGCCATTTCCACGATTCGGCCAAGGTACATCACAGCGACACGGCTGGCGATATGTTTGACTACCGCCAGATCGTGCGCAATAAAGATGTAGGTCAATCCAAGGCGCTGCTGCAAGTCGCGAAGCAGGTTAACGACTTGTGCCTGCACCGAAACGTCAAGTGCCGAGACGGCCTCATCACAAACGATTAGCCGCGGCTCCACTGCAAGCGCACGCGCAATACCGATGCGTTGTCGTTGGCCCCCAGAAAACTCGTGCGGGTAGCGCTGCGCATGCTCCGGCGCGAGACCGACTGTTTCCAGCAACTGAGCTACGCGCTCACGCACATGGCCAGTATGCAATCCATGCAGACTAAGCGCCTCGGTGAGTGTCTGCCACACCGTCATGCGCGGATTGAGCGACGAATAAGGATCCTGAAATATGAGCTGCATCGACCTGCGTTGTTTTCGCAGGGAGGGCGCGTCAAGCGTGCCAAGATCGGTCCCGTCGAAATGAACTTGACCTGCGCTTGGCTCGATCAGTCGCAGCACGAGGCGGCCAAGCGTCGACTTGCCGCAGCCTGATTCACCAACAATGCCAAGGGTTTCGCCTGCCGCCAGTTCGAAATCGACCCCGTCGACTGCCCGCACAGCACTTTCTACACGCCCCAGCACGCCGCGGCGGATTGGGAAGTGCTTGACAAGCGCCGTGACGCGGAGCAACGGCTGGCTCGAACCGCTCATGCCATTGCCTCGACAGCGGCTACGGATACCGGCGCGGTCAACAGATTCGCGTCAAGTGGCGCCTTCCAGCACGCAGATAAGTGCGAAGCGCCAACATCCCGAAGCTGTGGTTCGGAAAGCCGACACTGGGCATCGGCAAATGGACAACGATCCGCAAAATTGCACCCACTCGGTCGTTGCAACGGATTTGGCACCTGCCCCTTGATTGACGCCAGACGAGTGGCATCTGCGTCCAGTCGCGGAATTGAGCCCAGCAGGCCCACCGTATAGGGGTGTTGCGGATTGGCGAATAGATCCTGCACAGAGGCGCGCTCCACTATTCGGCCCGCGTACATCACCACTACTTCGTCGGCCACTTCGGCAACCACCCCCAGATCATGTGTGATGAGCACGATCGCCGTACCTGTTTCTTTTTGGAGATTGCGCATCAGATCCAGTATCTGCGCCTGTATGGTGACATCGAGCGCTGTCGTCGGCTCGTCTGCAATCAACAGGCGCGGGTTGCAGGCCAGCGCCATGGCGATCATTACACGCTGCCGCATTCCGCCTGACAGTTTGTGCGGGTAATCGTGGAACCGCTGTTCCGGCGCAGGAATGCGAACTTTTCTGAGCATGGCCATGGTGCGTTCGACGGCCTCAGCCCGGCTGATGCTTTGATGTCTCAATAGCCCTTCAACAATCTGCTCACCGATCGTAAACACCGGGTTCAGCGAAGTCATCGGCTCCTGAAAAATCATGGCAATGCCATTGCCGCGCAAATCCTGTAATTGGCGCTTGGGCAGGCCGACAAGTTCAAGCCCTTCAAAACGAATTGAACCACCGATGATTCGGCCTGGCGGGCTAGCTACGAGGCCCATGATTGACAACGCGGTCACGCTTTTACCGCAACCGGATTCGCCAACAATGGCTAATGTGCGTCCTGCGGCAACTTCAAAGCTCACGCCATCGACAGCCGCAAACTCACCGTGATCGGTGCTGAATTGGGTGCGCAACTCGCGTACTTCGAGCAGCGCCACCATAGGCTCGAATGTGTCAGGACGCATGGTGGGCGCGACGCGCGTCAGAAAATGCTGCAATTCGACCTTCAATGGCGACTCGATCAATCAGGCCCACCGGGTCGTGCTTATTCGCGAGGCATGCGATGAACGGTTGAAAGCGTTCGAGGCTGACGTCGTAAAGCCGTCGTAATTCGGTTAGCGGTTCGGCGTGATCGTCAACGCGCAGATCTAGCGCTGGATATACCTCACCTGCATGAATGCGCAGGGCTGCTGCCTGTTTGCCACGTTTGTCACCACCCGCAGCTTCGCCGGCCTGCATCGCGGCAATGAGCCGTTCAGCCAATGGTCGGCCAGCCGTCGAAACGAACGTCTGCGCTGTGGCATCTAGAACCTGTGGCCCGGCCAGCATGTTGCCAGCAACGCTGAAATCTTCAAATACCTGATGGCCGCACCAGGCAACGCACTGTGCGCCGGTATGCGCAGCGGCGCGCCCAGCACTGTCCATTAAATGCAATTGACGTTGTTCGCGCCCGCCATCAGTATCAACGAGTCGACGCACGACCTCCTCAGGTGAGAGGCCACTAGCCAATAACTCCAGCCCAGACGAACCATATAGCGGGTTCATGAGCGCCTGTGTGCACAGAGCACCCGCCGTCGGTTGCGTGTGCACGCAAAGCGCACCCACTGCAAAAAAGCGGCTTGCAATCACAACTCCGAACTGACCTTCGGTGTCTCTTGCGATCAGCGACCAAGTCATAGCGTCTTGCACCGCAGGCGTGATTGCAGCACCGAGGGGGGCTGAAGCATCGACGCGTCATGGACGCTAAAAATCGCGAACAGATCGAACGAAAGAACGCTTGGTAGCGCACAGCGATTCAGATCGGGTTTGTAACGAAGGTTTCTAAAAAATGCCACAGAACGACTTCGAATTTGAAAGTACATTTACCGACCGGTCTGCAGTCGGATGCGTAAGCGTATGCCCACCAATGATTGTGATGAGTAGGATTGTCTCGATTTCTAGCCATCACACTTTGGATTTTGTGTCGGCATAGTAGCCACATAGTCGGTAAGGCTGCCAAATGGATGCCGTACCGATTGCGAGTAATTTTGCAACAAAAAAAGTGAATGGGTCCGATGTTCGGTATTTACGGCTTAACGGACGCTAAGTTTTGTTGTGAGCTGCCGCATATGGCCTTTCTGTGCCATTCGAATTCTAGGGAGCGCTTGCACGTTGGCTGCCACGTGATCGTGAGATGACGAAAATGCGTCAAACTCTGAGCCCAGGCGGCGTCAGTCTTCGTTCGAAGAAACCAAACATCTGCTCGATCAATATCGCAAGCACTGCAACGGGTATCGCGCCTGCCAATAGCGTCACGTTGTCGTTAAGGGCAAGGCCTGTGACGATTCGCTCACCAAATCCACCCGCGCCGATGAAGGCGGCAATTGTCGCCGTACCGACCGTAATCACGGCGGAGGTTTTTACGCCGGCGATGATCGTGGTGCGCGCTAGTGGCAATTCGATCAAACGCAAAATCATCCGAGGCGTCATTGCGAGCGATTGCGCCGCTTCTTTGATGCCGACGGGAATCTGCGTCATCCCTGCGTGTGTATTGCGTACGATCGGCAACAGCGCGTAGACGGAAAGTGCGATGAAGGCAGGCAACATCCCGATGCGTCCCGTCAACGGGATCAGGATCGCTAGCAGTGCCAACGAAGGTATCGTTTGCGCAATGCCGGTGCCGCCCAGAATGATCGCGCGAGCGCGCGGATGTCGCGCGGCCGCTACGCCCAACGGCACGCCGATCAACACGCTGGCTGCGAGTGAAAGCAACACCAATCCTAAATGCTCAGCAGCCAGACGAAGGAAGTCCGCACCGAATAATGTTTCCCAAAAGCGTTTAGCGGTGCCACCACCGTCGCGGCCGCTGTCTTGGCTATTGGCATCGTTCGTCGCGCTAATCGTGACGTTCGATTTGCGGGTTAGTTGATTCCCAGACAGAAAATCACGCGCAACAGCATCGAAGGATTTGTTATCAAGTTCCGCGGCCGAATTCATGCGCCGCATCGAGTTTTCGTCAATTCGGTCCGCAAGCAATTTGACCGCCGCCCACGCTTTTGGAAAACGCGTTGCAACGTCAATTTTGTACAGCAGCACCGCGTCGTAACGTGGAAAGTAGTGCTTGTCGTCGGCGAGCACCGTTAGTTGATATTTGCCGATCTTGGCATCGGTGGAATAAATATCAATCACGTCTACTTCGCCTTGCGCGACAGCTGCATACGCCAAACCATGGTCCAGGCCGCGCAATGATGCCCATGGCAAATCGTAGGCGGTCTTCAATCCCGCCCAACCGTCGGCCCGGCCAATGAATTCCTGCGAAAGTCCCAGCCGAAGATTGGCGTGAGATTTCAGGTCGCTCAGCGTGGCAATTTTGCGCGCTTCTGCAAGCTGGGTCGGGATCGCTAGTGCATACGTGTTGTTGAATCCCAGGGGCACTGACGCAGCGAGCCCCATCGGTGCAAGTCGAGCGTTGAGCTCATCCAGCGGCGGCACGGTGTCGAGCTTTAAAATCTCACGTGCGATCGTGCCCGTGTATTCCGGGTAGACATCAATCGCTCCAGCGCGCAGCGCCGCCAGCACAATGGCCGTGTTGCCAAGTCCCTGTTCATGCATAGCCGGTGCGTCGCCCGCAGTATCCGCCTGCTGACGAACGATCTCGGCGAGCACGTAGGACTCGGTGAAGCGCTTTGAGCCAATCTTTAGTGGCGGGGCGTCAGCAGCGATTGCGATGCCTACGTTTGCCAAGCAGAATAAGTACAGTATCTGTTGCCACATGTGAGCCATTATGACGTTGCCTTGCCTGCATCGACATTGGCTGAACATCGATGCAGATTCGAAAGCCGAGTTTCGCTATCCACCATCAATTATTATGGTTCAACCTATTTCAAATCTTGAAGGTAAAAGTATCACCAATACCGCTTCAAATGACAGCAGGCCATGGTCGGTTTTTCTTATTTTTCTGCGACTTGGATTAACCTCTTTCGGCGGCCCCATCGCTCACTTGGGCTACTTCCGCGCCGAATTCGTCACACGGCGGGCTTGGCTCTCTGAACGGAGCTATGCAGACTTGGTCGCGCTTTGCCAATTCCTGCCAGGGCCAGCGAGCAGCCAGGTCGGCATAGCGTTGGGACTGTCTAGGGCAGGATACTGCGGGGCGCTGGCCGCTTGGGCGGGCTTCACGCTGCCGTCAGCAATAGCCTTGATACTTTTTGCACTCGGCATCTCCAGCTATGGCGATTACGTCTCTCAGGGCGCATTGCATGGCTTAAAAGTGGTGGCTGTTGCCGTGGTAGCCCAAGCGGTATGGGGCATGGCGCGCAACCTATGCACGGATCGGTTGCGCGTCACCATCATGGCCATTGCGACCTGTGTCGTTTTACTTGTGCCGTCTGCATGGGGGCAGGTCGGGGTGATTGCTATCGCAGGTATCGCAGGCCGTTTATTGTTCAAGCCAGCGCAAATCATTCAGCACGACCCAATACCCATCACGGTCAGTCATCGGGCGGGCGTGATCTGGCTCTCGCTGTTCTTTGTGTTGCTGATGGGTCTGCCGGTGTTGGCCAAACTATTGCCAAGCCAAACCATGTCAATGGTGGATTCTTTCTATCGTGTTGGATCACTGGTGTTCGGTGGTGGTCACGTAGTGCTGCCATTGCTACAAGCTGAAGTGGTACCTCCCGGCTGGGTCAGCAATGAATCCTTCCTGGCCGGCTACGGGGCCGCGCAAGCGGTACCCGGACCGTTGTTCACGTTCGCGGCGTTCCTTGGCGCCTCGATGAAAACCGCGCCGTCAGGCCGGATCGGCGGCATTGTGTGCTTGCTTGCGATCTTCCTACCCTCGTTCTTACTAGTCGTCGGGGCCATGCCATTTTGGGAACGTCTGCGCCGAAATATCGGCATCCAAGCCGCGCTGGCAGGGATCAACGCCGCTGTGGTTGGCCTGCTGCTGGCCGCGCTCTATCACCCTGTATGGACTAGCGCCATCTTTCAGCCGCAAGATTTCGGCTTGGCATTAGTCGCCCTTGTCGCACTGATGTTCTGGAAGCTCCCGCCTTGGCTGGTTGTCATTGGCAGCGGTGCAGCTGGATGGGCGTTGAATTTCGTGCTGTAAGGCACGGCGAATTGCTGCTGATCTTAATTAGAACTTGCTTTTTTTTGCATACAGCGGATTTCAAGCCAATGTCGACGAGCAGTGCCGACAGCCGAACGCGGCGCAGAAACGAAAAAAGCCCCTGATAAATCAGGGGCTTAGGGTGTTTGGTGGCGCTTCAGGGATTCGAACCCCGGACCTGTGGATTATGATTCCATCGCTCTAACCAACTGAGCTAAAGCGCCGTTTTGTCCCGCTGATTTTTATGCTCTTGTGTCAGCGAAGCCCTCTATTGTTA
>JBBRGY010000180.1:0-6455 GCA_038223495.1 Burkholderiales bacterium
GAGCTGCATTTCATCCAGTGCTTGCGCCGAGATGCGGGACAGTAGCTCGCGCGCCTCTGACCCATCGGGAGCGGCAAGTCGCACATGCACCTCGACAATCGCACCGCCGCGACTGTCGATGGTGCCCACTGTGCCTTCCAGAACGTTGCGAATGCTGAGCCCGCGCGGACGCTCAGTGGCGAGCGTCACATCGCGTGCGCGAATGCGAATCCGAACGCGCGCGCCAACGGGAGTGTCAACGCCCGGCGCGATCAACTCGCCGCCATCAAACTTAAACGTGGTGAGGAAAAACTTCATGTCATGGCGAACGGCATGCGCCTCGATCAGCGCGCCGCCTTCGAACCTACCAGTGTACGGACGCAGATCGGCTCGGTTAAATATCTCCTCCGTAGGCGCACAGGCAACCACTTTGCCGTCATTCATCAGCACCACATCATCGGCCAATCGAGACACCTCGCCGATGGAGTGACTGACGTAAACAATTCGTACACCAAACTCATCGCGCACCCGCTCGATCAAACGCAAAATTTCGCTACGGCGACCGCTGTCGAGCGATGCAATCGGTTCATCCATCAACAGCAATCGTGGCCGCGACAGCAGCGCGCGACCGATGGCGATACGCTGTTTTTCACCGCCCGAAAGTGACGGCGTGTCGCGCGCCATCAGCGCACCGATCCCCAGCAAGTCCACCACCTGATCAAATGGCACGCTCGGCGCGTCTTTGCGGTCAAGCGAAATGCTGCGGCGGGCGCCGTATTCAAGGTTTTGCCGCACGTTCAAATGCGGAAACAGCAACCCGTCCTGAAACACGTAGCCAATGCCGCGCTGCTCAACAGGCATGTTGATGCCGCGCTCGCTATCAAACAGAGTCACGTCATCAACACGGATGTGCCCACGATCTGGTTTCACCAGGCCTGCCATCGCGTTCACCACGGTCGTTTTGCCCGAACCGGAACGACCGAATAATGCGAGTACTGACGCACTGCTGATGAATTTGGCGCTGATCTCTGTCTGCGCGCTAAAGCGTTTGCTGATGTTGATATCGATCACTTGCTCGAGCTCCCGCCCACCAGTCGCGCGCGACGATTCACCCATTCTGACGCGGCAAGCGCTGCAACCGAGAGCACAATCGACACGATGCACAAACGCAGAATCGCAGCGTCAGCGCCGGGGCTTTGTGTGAGGTTGTAGATCGCCAGCGGCAACGTTTGCGTCTCGCCCGGAATGTTCGACACAAACGTAATCGTTGCGCCAAATTCGCCGAGCGAGCGGGCGAATGCCAGCAACACGCCCACCGCTAAACCGGGAACCGCGAGCGGCATGGTCACGGTAAAAAACACCCGCCAGCGCGACGCGCCCAACGTTCGCGCCGCCCATTCGAGCCGCACCGGAACCGCCTCAATCGCGAGGCGAATCGCGCGCACCATCAGCGGAAAGCCCATCACGCCCGCCGCCAACGCCGCGCCCGTCCAACGAAACGCAAACGTAATTCCGAACCAGGCGTCAAGCGCACCACCGATCCATCCCTTTTTGCCAAACGTCACCAGTAAAAAATAGCCGATCACCACCGGCGGCAATACAAGCGGCAAATGCACCACCGCATCAAACAGCGTCTTCCCGGGAAAAGAGCATCGCGCCAAAACCCAGGCACACGCCACGGCGAGCGGCGCGCTGAATATTACGCTCGCAAGCGCAACTTTCAGACTCAGTACGATGATCTCTATTTCTTCTTTTGACAGCATGCCGGATTATTGCCGAGCGCTGCCGATTTCTCCGATGAATACGTTTGGAGCGTCGCTCATTTCGTGACGACGAAACCGTGCTTCTGCCACACGGCAGTCGCGCTAGCGCTGGTCAGTGCATCAAGCAAACTGCGCGCAATCGGCGAATCCTGCCCCGTCACCAACGCGGCGGGATAGACAATCGGTGCATGCAGACCAGCGGGAAATGCAGCCACCACGCGCACGCGCGGCTCCGCCATCGCGTCGGTGCGATAAACAATGCCAAGCGGCGTTTCGCCGCGCGCCACAAAGGCGAGCGCTGCGCGAACGTTCTCGGCACCGGCGATTTTTGTATCCACCGTGCCCCACACGCCTAGCTTCGTCAGCGCTTCCTTTGCGTATTTACCAGCCGGAACGGCGTCCGGATTGGCTAACGACAAGCGTCCGTTGCCGAGCGCAGCAGCGATGGCAAACCCCGGCGCAACGTCGAGCTTCACGGTGCTAGCAACCGGCGCGATGATTACGAGTTCGTTTTTGACCATGTCACGACGCGTGCTGTTGACGATTAAATTTTTCTTCGCGACGTAATCCATCCACGCTTCGTCCGCTGAAATGAATAGCTGCGCCGGCGCGCCGCTCTCAATCTGCTTTGCGAGCGCATTGCTGCCCGCATACGACACCCGAATCTGCACGTCCTTATTCGTCGACATAAACCTCTTGACCTGTTCGTCAAGCGCGTCTTTCAGCGACGCAGCGGCAAATACCGTGATGTCAGTGGCAAACGCCACGGACGTCGCTACGATCAATCCGACAGCAACAATTCCCGAAAGTAAACTAGTTTTATGGCTCATCGCGTTGGTCTCATTAAATACACCGTTGTATTTATTCTGACATAACGCAAAGTCTTTTATGGTCTCAGCTGAAATGAGCAAAAAATGCACGATTTGTCACAACATGTGACATGTGGATCGTGTCCGTTATATTTAGCGTGACATAGCAATAAAACCAACAAACACCGTAAATTTCGGCGCGAGCGTTGCCGTTCTCGCCGCTTCGCCCATCAAGTAGCGACAGCGCTAAAGTTCATCGCCACGCCGTTCATGCAGTAGCGGAGTCCAGTCGGCTTCGGACCGTCATCAAAGACGTGCCCCAGGTGCCCGCCGCAACGCCGACACACCACGCCGGTGCGGCGCATTCCAAACGTGGTGTCGGTATGCTCGTCAACGGCCTTCGGCAACGCTTCCCAGAAGCTCGGCCATCCCGTGCCGCTGTCGAATTTTGCCTTCGAGCTAAACAGATCAAGCGCGCAGCCAGCGCAGGTAAATTTTCCGGCGCGATGCTCAGCATTAAGCGAGCTCGAAAACGGCCGCTCGGTGCCTTCGCGGCGCAACACGTCGTACTGGGCGGGCGTCAAAGCTTTTCGCCATTCCTCGTCGCTCTTGGTGACTTCAAACGCATGGGCTGGCGTCGCAGCAGCGTCTTTGGGCCCAAATCCGCGAATCGACATCATCGCGTAAGCCAGCGCCGCGCTGCCGCCACCAATAAATGTTCTGCGGGTTGTGACGTTCATAAAACACCTAAAAATTAGTCGATACGTCTTTGTGTCGTTGGAGGTCGGTTAGTCCTTACGAGGATAACGCTTGCTGCGACAATCTAGACCATGACATCAAAGGTTCAGTTTCGCCTGCGCATCTACAAGGACGACACGATTGCCATTGGCCCCGGCAAGGTAGCGTTGCTCGAAGCCATTGCCGAGTACGGCTCCATCTCGGCCGCAGCCCGCCAGCTTGGCATGTCCTATCGTCGCGCGTGGCTTCTCATCGATGAGACCAACCGCGCTTTCAAAGCGCCGGTGGTCGACACGGCAACGGGCGGCAGTCACGGCGGTGGGGCGCGCCTCACGGCGCTGGGCGAAAAAGTCATAACGCACTACCGCGCCATTGAAAACAGCGCGCGAGTTGCTGCGGCCAGCGACATTTCAGCGCTTAATCGTCTACTCGCTTACTGACCCCGACAACGTTGGGTGTCGTTAGTTTTCTGCGGCTATCAGCAGTTAATTTGTAACGTAAGAATCGGACCACCGAAGTTGTGCCACACCTCTGGCGACGGCCAAGCCAAACAGCCATAATTGATCGACGGACGTAGATCCGACCGCACGAACGACCGCAAAAGGATGGACATGACAGGCACTCCGGTAACCCTCAACAAACATTTCGACGTCTGGCCGAAACGGCTGCCGAAGAACTTGTGTACGCCTGACTCCACGCTTTGGGCGAATCTGGACATTACCGTCCGGCGCTACCCAAATCGGCCGGCCTTTGTGTTCTGTGATCGGGTGCTGACATTTAGCGAACTGAACGCAAGCGTTGAAGCGCTTGCAGGCTGGTTGCAAAAAGTCGCCGGCGTTGCGAAGGGTGATCGCGTGGCGCTTTGCATGCAAAACTCGCCACAATTCGTCATCGGCTACTACGCCATTTTGCGTGCGGACGCGGTGGTGGTTCCCGTCAATCCGATGAACAAGGCCGCCGAGCTCACGCACTACATCACCGATCCAGCGGCGCGCGTTGCCATCGTTGGCAGCGACCTGGCCGCGCTGTGGATCGCGGCCAATGATGAAGTCGTCGCAGGCGCGCCGGACGCGGGCTTGCAGCATTTACTCGTCACCCGTTACGCAGACGAAATGAGCGATGGCCGCTTGCCCGATGGCGGCATCCCGGACGCATGGCGCGGCTGGCTCGATTTGCATGTTGATCTGCCCGCCTTCGGCACGCACTGGCGCGACGCGATGGCCGCCAAGCGAACAGCCGACGCCCCAACCGCCGGGCCGGATGATCTTGCCGTGTTGCCGTACACGTCGGGCACGACGGGTCTGCCCAAAGGCTGCATGCACACCCATCGCACCATCATGCACAACATCGTTTCCGGCTCGCTGTGGGGCGACGGATCGCCCGAGTCCGTGAGCCTCGCTGTGGTGCCGATGTTTCACATCACTGGCATGCTCTACGGTCTGCATATTCCCATTTATCTGGGCTCATGCGCGGTCATCATGCCACGCTGGGATCGCGATTTGGCGGGGCGTTTGATCTCGCGTTACCGCGTGAATAGCTGGACGATGGTGCCCACCATGATCATCGATTTGCTCGGCAGCCCGAACGTCGCAAACTACGACCTCACTAGCCTCGCCTACATTGGCGGCGGCGGCGCTGCCATGCCGCAAGCCGTTGCCGAAAATCTCTGGCAAAAATTTGGCTTGCGCTTCGTGGAAGGCTACGGCTTGACCGAAACCGCCGCGCCTTCACATTCCAATCCGCCCGACGCCCCGAAACAGCAATGCCTCGGTGTGCCCTACATCAGCGTCGACTCACGCGTGGTGAACCCGGACACGCTCGCGTTGTGCGACATCGGTGAGTCCGGCGAAATCCTCATTCACGGCCCGCAAGTGTTCAAAGGCTACTGGCAAAACCGCGCGGCGACCGAGGCCGCGTTTGTCGAGATTGACGGCAAATCCTTTTTCCGCTCTGGCGACATGGGTCGCGTCGATGAAGAAGGCTATTTCTTCATGACCGACCGGCTCAAACGCATGATTAACGCCAGCGGATTCAAGGTCTGGCCCGCCGAGGTCGAGGCCCTGTTCTTCCGCCATCCGGCGGTGCAAGAAGCCTGCATCATTTCCACCAAAGACGCCTATCGCGGCGAGTCCGTCAAAGCCGTAATCGTGCTGCGCGCCAACGCCAAAAACACCACCGAAAAAGACATCGTTGACTGGGCGCACGCCAACATGGCCGCCTACAAAGCGCCGCGCGTGGTGGAGTTCGTCGATGCGCTGCCAAAAAGCGGATCAGGCAAGGTGATGTGGAGAGCGCTGCAAGAGCGTGAGGCGGACAAATAGTCGCATCAGCTTTTTAGCTGAACGCCCTATTAACTCTGGGCTAGACGTTCAAATTGCCAAATATCGATTTATGACTAAAACACGTTCTAGCCCCTTTGTAATAGACGTTTCCCCGAAAAGCTGATGACGCTTTCGAGCGTATCCACCTTACGTGTCACCGCACCCGAGCGCCTAATGAATCCACGGCGTTCGCCGCATTTCGCTCCTGCGCAGCGCGACGCACGACTAACTAGCCAAAACCAAATCACGCCACGCCAATACACTCGCGCCAGATGACCATCGATGAATTTATTGCCTGGGGCAGCAAGGCCAGCGGCAGCGAGATTGCTAACGCGCAAACCTTCACTCGCGAGCTTTGCCTTGCGCTTGACCTGCCGCCGCCCAATCTGGCCAAGGATGACAACGCCGCGAACGATTACGTTTTTGAGCGCAGCGTTTTGTTTCAGTATGGCGATGGCAGCAGCACCACCAAATTCATCGACTGCTATCGGCAGGGCGCGTTCGTACTTGAGAACAAAAAAGTCCGTGCCGACGTCAAAAGCCGAACCTTTGATGACGCCATGCTGCGCGCTCACGGGCAGGCAGTCGCCTACGTGCGGCAGCTGCCCGCTGGCGAAGGGCGCCCGCCGTTTGTGGTGGTTGTCGACGTTGGCAACGTCATCGAGCTGTATTCCGAGTTCAGCCAAACCGGCGGTGCCTACATCCCATTCCCCGATCCGCGCAGCTACCGCATTCCGCTGGTCGCGCTCGCTGATCCTGACTTGCGTGCCCGCCTGCGCGCGGTGTGGCTTGACCCGCTCTCGCTCGATCCTTCACGCGCGTCGGCCCGCGTTACGCGCGAAGTA
>JBBRGY010000181.1:0-6410 GCA_038223495.1 Burkholderiales bacterium
CGATATTCCCCGCGCTCCGCGTGAGTCACGCGAACCGAAGTGGTGTCGGTGCATATGTTCGTCATCTGATTGCAACTCGTACATTCTCAACACGATCAGCCGATCATGCGGCGGACATTTATGTCGACGCCAGCGACTCAACACAGAGGCAAATTGGTGACGGTCTATTTGCGCTATTTATAGAGTGGCACACCCATCTTGGCGTGGATCACGTCATCTGGAATGGCCAGATATGGACGAGAAAGCACAGTGCGCCGCGTGAGTATTGCAGCCCTCATCCGTACACCAATCGCATCCACGTCGCGTTCACGCGATCCGCAAGCCAGCAGCAGCCAACGATGCTCGTGGCGCTCCTGGACAGCCTCTATCTTGATGTGTACGGAACGCTAACAAAGCAGAAGTGCTCACGGTGAGGGCTTGACGGGACGCAAATACTGCCCCGACGAGCTTCCAGTCTTGGGACTGGTTATCATGGTCGTTCACGCCGCTTTATGCGCCGCGTCCTTGACCTCGACGATATAGGAGTGCACGTCGGACTTTCCGTCGTTTTCAACAGTATGCGTTTCAGCGGGCGACCAAAACATATCGCCCGCCTTGTTTTGCGCAATTAGCTGCTTCCCATCTTCAAGCGTGACTCGCGCCTTTGCGTCGGTGAGCACAATGGTCAAGTGCGGCGGATGACTGTGCCTGCCGACGCCACAGATGCCGCTGCCCGGACGCGAACGAAATTCCAGAACACGCACCTTGTCGTTCTCGAATGCAACGCGATAGCTCTGCGGGTCAATTTTGGTGGCGTCTTGCGCCCGAAGGCTTGATTCAGACACGCCAAGCAGCGCGAGAAATGCAAGTATTTGTCGGCGATTGACGGGGGCTGATGGCATGGTACTTCTCCTTTTGAACGTGACATGAACTTGAAACCGGGCGCTAAAGCTTCGATTAAGCAAGAGCAGTTGAGCGATCTACATATGGCGAAATCGGCAGGCATAGGGCTGACTTACGGGCAGTGCCTCGGGCCGGGATTTCAGTTTGACTGACAGGCGCCCGCGCAGATCGCGTTTGACGTCGGAAATGGCATTAACGTTGACTATCGTCGAGCGATGGATTTGCCAGAACACATGAGGGTCAAGCGCTTCGAGGAGTTCGCGGATCGTCATGTTGATCAGCGATTCGGCCTGGTCTGTCATCAACACCGTGTACTTATTGTCAGCCTGAAAGTAGCAAATCTCATCAACGGTGACCAGCCGCACGCTCGTGCCCACCGATACGTTGATCCAGCGCAGATAATCACGCGCCGCGTGGGCGCGCAGCGCAATCTGTTCAAGCAGGCTTTCAATGTTGACCGGTGGCTGCACCAGGCGTTGCTGCAAGCGCGACACCGTCGTCGACAATCGCGTTGCCGAGAGCGGCTTCAGGACGTAGTCAACGGCACCATTCTCAAACGCGCTCACGGCGTAATGCTCGTAGGCCGTGATGAACGCCACGTGACAAGGACGCGGCATTTGGCGCGCCACCTCAATACCGGACAAACCGGGCATTTCGACGTCCAGAAACGCAACATCGGGGCGCTTCGTTGCAATCGCCTCAAGCGCGCTGTTGCCGTCCGCGACCGCCGCGCAAATTTCTAGTTGTGGCCACACCTGCGCCAGCAGCTCGACTAATTCGTCGCGCAACAGCGGTTCGTCTTCAGCGATTAGCGCTCGGGGCATAGGGAATCTCGATGTTGATGTGAAAACGCTGATTTGCAGCATAGTCGAGCAACGCCGCGTCAGAACCGTAGATACCTGCCAGGCTATGCTTTGCTGCGCTGACGGCGGTGGCCATCGTGGCCAAGGCGCATTCCTTCTGGCTGCTCAGCGGCATGACCAGCGTGACCTGAAAACGACTTTCCACGACCCGCCCGCTGAGGTGCATCGATTGATCGGGTGCAATTTGCGAGACCATGGCTCTCACCAGCGGCAGACACATGTCCGGTGGAAACGCTGCGGATTCACTCGCCGAGTCAGCGAACGAAATACGCAATTCAAATTGTCTGCGCTCAATGAGCGCAGCAAGGCGAAGAAACGACTGTGTCAGGGCGATTTCGTCGGCGAACGTGCGGTCATCAGCATGCGGACGGGGCAACGCTGCCCGAAGAAACGCAATGACGTCGTCAAGTGCGGCCTGCGCTTTGATCGCATCGCGCTGGTATTCGGCCTGAACGTACGACAGCGCTGAGAATAGAAAATCTGGATCAACATGCGACTGAATCGTCTTCAGTCGATCCTGAGCGACGGCCTGAGTCACCCGAAGACCGGCAAGTTGCACATCGCTGAGCGCCGCGGCGCTACGCTCAGTATCTTGCGCTCTCAAGTAAAACCACGCGAGCAGGCCAAGATAGATAGCACCCATGCTCGCCGTTCCAAGGAAGAAACTGGCGTAATCTGTCGATATTTCAGTGGTCATCGTCACATACCCTACGGCACGCGCAATGACGACAAATGCAGCCCGCGCAAAAAACAGACAGCCTGCGGATGACAGCGCAACCAACACCAGCGCGCCGAGACCGCGCTGCCACGCAAAACTCACCCGCTGATCGAGCAGACCGATACCTACCCCTATAGCGAGTGAGGCCGGCAGCCATTGGATCAGCCAGATCTCGATCACGCTTCGGAAAAGCGTTGAGCCTGCAGACCCGGGTAGCGCATCAATCAAACGCACAGCGATGAACAGCATCATGGCGAAAGAAAAACCAGCACAAAAACGCCAGCGCTCCGATAGGAAATCAAGCGCCGTTCGTGATCGCCACGGTCGCCGCACGTGCTTAGCCAGCACCGTTCCGGTTAAGCTATTTCCTGTTGTCAGAGCTTTGGCGTCAACACTCAAAGCACTACCCCTTCGATCCGTCGTTGAGACTCACGCCGCATCAATTTCAGCGGAAGTTTGATGCTAGCGACGACGCCACGGGGGCTGTTTGCAGCGAGCACCAACTCGGCTTCGCTTCCGAATGCCGCAGCCAGGCGATTGCGGGTGTTGGCGATGCCCATGCCGCTGCCACCTTTCGCGCTAAAGCCGACACCGGTATCAGCGACGGTTACGCAGAATCGATCGTTTTGCTGCTCGCCACAAATACTGATGCTGCCACCCTCGCGAGCGGGTGCTAGACCATGCTTGACTGCGTTCTCAACTAACGTGAGCAACGCCATCGGCGGGAACGGCAAAGACAGACAGGCTTCGGGTACTTCAATGGTGAACTGGAGTCGAGTTCCCATTCGGATTTTCAATACCGAAAGAAACGAACGCGCCAGACTGAGTTCAGTCTCGAGCGTTGATTCAGTTTCACGCAACCGCGGCAATGCAGCGCGCAGATACACCATCAGATGCGAGAACAAATCCGCACCGCCATCAGGATCGGTGGCGCACAGCCGCTTTACGTTTGCCAGCGTGTTGAACAGGAAGTGCGGCTCGATCTGAGCTTGCATCAGCTGCAGTCTTGCCTCGGCCGCCTGACGCCCCAGATTGGCGACACGTGTCTCGCCCTCGCGTTGGCGACTCGCATTCTGCCGGCGTTGTTCAATGAGGTCATCAATCAAAAACAGCAATCCACCGATGATCGTCCAGCGAAGCGTGTTGGCTGCAATAAACGAGGGCGGCGGGAAAAACCCGGCGTCATAGGTCAGCCAATAACTGATCGCGCAGCCCATCAAGGCGAACACCATCATGGCCAGCGCAATCAGCACGATACGCACAAATCCGCGCGGTCGCGTCCATGCCAGCAAAATCGATCCGCCAAGGAACATCGCGGAGGCCACAATTAAGCCTTCCACGAAGTTGTCAATCACCACCCGCAACAACTGGCCTGCCGACCAGTACATCAAACTTGCGGCTGGCAGCACGCTTTGCACGGCGATGACCATCGTGGCGAGCAGGACAAACACCATCTTGCCCCACGAGACATCGCGAAAGCTTTTGACAACGACGTTTTGCCAACCACGCTTTTGCAAGAGCACCTGCCCTCCGCATCGCGCGACCCAAGCCAAACACTTGGCGCGCGCGACTGAAAGAGCATTATTCCGTGCCACCTCAGACAGCGCAAGTGCAATTGCGTCCTCAGACCGAAACGGTGGTTGTTGCAATTTCATCTGCACTAAAGCTGGATCGTGCTTGTGAAGGGCCTCGTGTGCCATCGAATAACTCATCGGCGCAGGTTAGAGCAGCTGTCGACCTTGGACAAATTGGCACAGACGAAACCCGCAAATTACGGTGTGAACCCTGAAAAACAGGCGCGGTTTTGTAATTTGTCGATATCCGGCAGCTGCTGCGGCAATGTCGATCCGCCTCAAAGTGGCTGCAAGCGGCTTTGCACGACGAGCTTGCCAAGTTGGTCGCCCATCTTGAGGCCCTCGTCCGTCGCGAGCCGAAAGTGGTACCCCACATAGATTCGCGACAAATTGTTTTCAGTCGCTGCCAGCGACAGCTTGGCAAACGTTCGGGTGACGCCGGGCAGCGAAGTGCTGGTTTGCGAGAATGCCATGTCATCGCTCGCGAACACGCCCCGCAACACAGCCGCAGCGGCACCACCTGCGCAGGCGTGCGCCGACGGATAGTCGGGAACAGGCGGCGTGACTGGATCGAATGTTTGCCAGGTGGGGTCACCCGCGGTGTCCGGGTTGCCATCGGTATCGGCAAGACGCACCGCCGTAATAGGACGCCAAAAGTTATAAAAGTATTTCGAATCGAGTGAGCTGAAATAGCTATCGGCCACGGCGAGATGCACGAGGGCAAACAGTCGCGCTTGATCCCAGCCGTTCAGGTTGCGAGACTTTGCGAGCGTAGTGGCGATTCGACTCCAGCCAACTGGGGAACTTTCCAGCCAAAAGCGACCGATTCCGGATTGCTCGGGGGTGCGTGCACTGCCGGTGGCAGAACCCATGCGCTTGATCTCGTTTAAGTCGGTGGCGTAGGCCGCGTCGGTGACGCGGTAAGGCGGCGGCGAGCGAAATTGCGATCCGCTGGTGGCGACGAAGGGCTTAACGCAGCCCCATGCCGGTAGCGCGGCAAAGCCGTTGAACGGTGGTCCGTCAAACGGCGGCGTGAAGCGATAGTTGCCGGGCCCGGTTCCCGGTACATAAGCCGTTTGCGCGCTGGCACTGCCGTCGTTTTCACGGGCCGCAGCAATGGCGGCGGCCATTTGCTTGCCCAACAGAATACCGTTGGTCTTTTTCTCCCCTTCCGCGATAGCGGCGAGCTCGGCGCTGTAGGCCACGTCGAGATCCGCCCGCAACGGCGGCAACTGCCCGATCATGACATCGTGAACGGCCGTTGCGACCGCGGCATCAGGTGAAGCGTTGGCGGCACTTGCCCTCGTCAGATAGGGCTGATAGCGCGCGTCGATAGCATTTAGGGCGTCATGCGCCGCGCTGAACGCCATCGCGTACATCCGTGACTCAATCATCGGTGGAATACCGCCAGCCGCGTCGTTGGCGTTGAATTTCACCACGGCATTGGTGGCAAATTGATTCCACTTTGCCACGGCAGTAGTGTCCGGACGCTCTGTAGTGGGGTCTCCCTGGCATCCCGCGACGAGCAAGACGGCGCAGAGCATGCAGAACAGAATGTGACATCTAGTCGCGAAAATATTCATCGGGCACTCCATCGATTGGGTGGGTTGAACGTCCCAGGTTTTGGGGCAACGGTTGTTGCCTGAACGACACGGTAGGTGCGTCAGCGGCCGCAAACAATTACGCGCCGACGAAATCGGAAATTCGCGGTGCGGATCAGGGAAAACGCAGTGTGGTTTTGCGCGCGAACGTTACGTCGTCCTGAGCTACGACGAAGGATCAGGTTATTTTTTGCAGCGATTGTTGCCAAGAAGATCACTTTCTGCGTGCCACCCGATCCTTCGCTGAGCTCAGGACGACAACCGAGGGTGAGATCAAGCAAATTTTTTGGAGCGGACTTTGAGACAAATTACCAAACCACATCCATTTTTTCAGGGTTCACACCTTAGAAGGATTGATTCGTCGGCGTCGCGTTGTTTCGCGGTGTGCCTGCCCGTACTTTGCGCAACCCACACTTTTCGCAATTGCCGTCGCCGTTGCTGGCCAAAGGAATCTTATGTTTACTCTTGATCGGATCCGCAACTTATTCATCGCGTCAGCGCTTGCATACAGCTTCGCTGTGCATGCTACGGTGGGGCAACCCGGGACACTGGATCCGTTCTGGGCGACTGGGAGTGCAATAGGCGCAGGAAAAGTCATCACACCGATCGGTACTGGCGCGGACTTCGCAACAGCTGTAGCGATACAGCCCGACGGTAAGGTGGTGCTTGCGGGACAGTGCAACGGCACTGTGAACGTTGGCTTTTGCGCTCTGCGTTACAACAGTGATGGCACGGTGGACACTGGCTTCGGAAACGGTGGCAAAGTGATTAC
>JBBRGY010000182.1:0-6380 GCA_038223495.1 Burkholderiales bacterium
ATGCGACCCCGCATTCCGACATCGCTTTGCAAGCGCGGCGGTGAAATAGTTCGCCCCATCAGCACCGTTGTGCTGAATGGAAAAAAGGGAATCCAATGCATATGATCGTTCAACGTGACACCCGCGCCTGGCGCTTTCAGGTCTGGGCATCGTTCGCCGTCGCGGTATTTCTTTGCGCTACGGGACTCAACTATCTGCCGGGCCAAGATATCGAACGTGCATTTATGGTGATGGGCTATTTGTTTTGCCTCTCCACCACATTCATCGTCTCGAAATTCGTGCGCGATAACCAGACCACGAAAACCGACACGCCGATGTGGCGCTGGGTTGTGTTCGGCGCATTTGGCTTGGCCATGATGCTTACCGGATGGGGGCTCTGGCGCATGGCTATCAACGAAACATACAAAGCGTTTGTGTTGGTTAGCTGGCTCTTTTTGATCTCGTCAACGTTCACGCTCGCCAAAGCAATCCGTGATGCGCACGACGCCAACACACTAGAGGCCCGCCTCAATGCACGGCACTCGGGCACCGCGTCAACCGTCGGCGCTTCCAGCGTTGGCTCGCACTAATTCAACTATTCAAAACGTTCGAAGGAAATTCGATGAACACGATTTACAAACAAATCCCCCTAGCATCAATAGCTGTTTTGATGGCGTTGAGCACCGCTGCACTTAGTACTGAAAGTAGTGCGCACGGTGATGATGGACTCTCCGCTATCAGCACACTCTCAGCACTACCCGTTGCCTCTGTTCTGGTGACGGGCGGCGCATTGGGAACGTCCGCAGCGGGGGCTAGCGTCGCCGCGGCCACACTCCCCGTGGCGCTTTCGGTGGGCGGTACAGTGCTCGTCGTCAAAAGCGTAGAACTCAGCGCACGCGGCACGATTTGCGTATTGGAGCGGACCTCGGACGGTGCCACAGCGACCATTGAAATCGCTGGTCGCATTTCGGATCGCATCATGCTGCGCACTGGGCAGGCCGTAGAAGTCAGCGTTGTCGGAGCAGGCGCCGTGATCTCTCTGGCCGGTGCTGCAATTGCGTTCGTACCCAGCGAACTCGGGCGTGCGCTGCTGCACAACGAACGCTTGACCTACTAACCCGCAACCGCCGACTGTAGGAAAACTGTAGGGTCACACCCACTAACGTTCTGTCATTCAACGAGCTATTCGCACGTGCCCTCGGCACCGAGCTCACCCCCGTAGAAAACCATCAGAAACAACATGAAGCTCAAATCCAAATCTTCCGCCCTCGTCATCATCGCGTCTGCAATGGCGCTTGCCTTTTCCATCCCAACAACCTACGCGGCGAACGCCGACGCAGCATCGGCCATTAGCGCACTCTCCGCGCTGCCGTTGGCGTCTGTGGTCATCGCAGCGGGCTCCGGGGCAAGTGAGGCCAGCGGTGCCGCAATGGCACTACCTGTGGCGCTTTCAGTGGCTGGCTCCACTCTGGTCATCAAATCAGTGGAAGCCAGTGCACGCGGCACAGTCTGCGTGTTGGAGCGCGTATCCGACGGCGCTCGCGCAAGCGTCGAGATCGCCGCCAGAGGCGTTGAAACAAGCGCTCTTAGCGTGGGCAAATCAGTGTCGGTCAGCGTCATAGCCGCGGGTGCTGTGTTGTCAGTCGCCGGTGAAGTCGTAGCGTTCATTCCTAACGAGTTGGGTCGCACGCTGCTTCGCAATGAACGCGTTAGCAACTGAAAAGCCAATCCATGAATCCATTCATAAATCGCCTGCTGAAATTTGCCACCGTTACGCTCGCCGCACTGCTACTCACGCAGCCTGCCTACGCGGGCCGATCCTGCGAAAGTAAACCGCCTGACGCAACGCGAATCGCGAAGGGCCTGACGCTCGCTGAGCGTACGAATAGCGCGCTAAACGCGAGCGGCGCCAAGGTTGTGTTGCTCGCTCGTGCCGGGCAGGACTTGAGCAAGTACGGGCTCAGCTATTCGCATCTTGGCTGGGCTTACAAGTCCAACTCTGGACAATGGTTAGTCATTCATAAACTGAACACCTGCGGCACTGCCGAGGCCTCGATTTATCGACAAGGATTAGGTGAGTTTTTTCTTGATGATCCCTATCGTTTTGAAACGGCATGGGTTGTGCCATCACCAGCAATTCAGGATCGCTTGAGCGCCCTGCAGCAGGATGATCGACGCGTCGTTGCCATGCACGCCAAACCTTACAGCATTGTGAGCTATGCCTGGGCGACCAAATATCAGCAATCCAATCAGTGGGCGCTCGAAACATTCGCCCTCGCGATGGAGTCCGATGTTCGCACACGAACGCAAGCGCAAGCTTGGCTCAAGCTTAAAGGCTATGAACCGACAACATTAAAAATCGACCCACTCACGCGCCTTGGCGGACGCATGAGTGCAGCAAACGTCGCCTTCGACGATCACCCGAGCGACAAGCGATTTTCAGACCGCATCGAAACGGTGACTGTGGACTCGATGTTCAACTGGTTCGTCACTGCAAGGTTTGGAAGCACTCCCGCGATGTTGCGACTCTGACGCGGAGCGCGCACGCGATAAACTGGGGCTTTCAAATTTCAACCGGAGCAGCTTCATGAATCGCGTCTTCCAATTTATTGCCGCCTTGACCCTTGCGGGTACGGCCAGTCTTGCCATGGCGCAGGACAAAGTTGTGTACCACATCGACCAGGCGGCCACTCAAGGTCTCAAAGGTCTGCGCAATATTCGCAATCATCTCGATGTCGCGCCCGACACCAAAATCATCGTGGTTACGCACGCCGAAGGCGTGGATTTGCTGATGGAAGGCGCGAAGGACGAAAAGAGCAAAACCGAATACGCGCCGCTGGTTTCGGCACTCAAGGCACGCGGAGTACGTTTTGAGGTTTGCGAAATTACGCTCAAGAATCGTAATCTCAAAAAAGAGCAATTCATCCTTGATGCAGATTACACGCCATCAGGCGTAGTTCGCATTGCGCAGTTGCAGACGCGTGAGCATTACGCGTATATCAAGCCGTAAAAGTCCTGTCCACTCCCTCTCAACGGAGAGGGAGAAAACATGCAAGGCATACACCTCACCGCAGACCTCTTCAAATGCGCCTGTCCGAACAATCTCCTGACTGATCGTGGCGCGCTGCAGGCGGCCTGCATTCGCTTAGTCAAGCAGGCAGATCTCACAGTCGTTGGCGACGACTTTCATCAGTTTTCAGATGTTGCAGGCGACGCAAGTGGCGTCACCGGCCTCGTACTCCTCGCCGAATCACATCTCGCAGTTCATACGTGGCCGGAGTTGAGCGCCGTCACACTGGATGTTTACGTTTGCAATTTTCGGGAAGACAATACGGCAAAGGCGCAGGCGCTCACCGATTCTCTAGTTAAGCTGTTCGCTCCCGAGCGTAGCAATCGAAACAGCTTGCAACGCGGTGTCCCGCTTTCACCTGATGCAACGAAGCCTGAGCATCTGACGCTCGAATGGCTAACGCCCGATATCGTGCACGGCTTCGCAACCCGACGCCTTCCGGAGATTACGCAAACCGCGTTGCAAAAAATCGAGTGGAACGAGACAGCTTCACTTGGGCGTACGCTCTCACTCGACGGCGCCTTCATGTTGTCCGAGTGCGACGAATTCATTTACCACGAGTGCATGGTGCATGTTCCTGCACTTGTCCACCCCGCGCCACGCAATGCGTTCGTGATGGGCGGAGGCGACGGTTGCACGGCGCGCGAGCTGCTCAAACACAAGAGCATTGATCGCATCGTTATCGCTGAGCTAGACCCAGCTGTCATCGCCAGCTGCCGTCAGCATCTGGCGACCATCAATCACGGCGCACTGAACGATTCGCGCGTAGAAATCATTATCGGCGACGCGATGAAAACGCTGGCCGATCAAACCGATACGTTTGACCTCATCATCATGGATTTGACTGATCCGGGTGATGACGACCACAGCCCCGCCAACGCGCTTTACAGCAAAGCGTGCTTCCAGTTGATCCGCTCACGGCTGTCGCCCGATGGACTCATGACGGCACACATTGGCAGCCCGTTCTATCACCCAGATCGCTTTTCGAAAACGCTTGCTGAATTACGCAACTTATTTCCGCACGTTGCGGCCTATAAGGCCTTCATACCAATTTACGGTGCAGAGTGGGGCATGGTGTGTGCATCAAGCCAAACCGACCCACGCACGTTAAGCGACGCAGAAATTTCATATCGGCTATCGGTCCACGCCATCACCGATCTTCGTTTCTACACGCCCCGCGTTCACGCCAGTCTGTTCGCCTGGCCTGCGTATGCGGAGAAGCTGGGCGCTTAGACGCTACTGCGCGACGGTCAACCCGCAAGTTCCTGCCAGATGCGCCCGAATTTCGGGCCATGTGGTACGCGTCGCACAGGGCGACACCGCGCCACTGGTCACCGCGGCTCCGCTCAGGCCCAACAGCGCACGCAATAGCAACAGGCCATCGGTCACTGCATCGACGCTTGAATCGCCGTCAATGTCCAGGCGTTGCGCGTTCAGATGAGTCGCGATGTTGGCTGCATCGGTACGTCCAGGTGATGCGCCAATCGCCCCCTTCGTCGCGGCATTGCCTGTCGTACCCAGCATCCAGCGCAGCGCCAGAATGCCGTCGGTCATTGCATTCACACTCAAGTTTAAGTCCGCATCAAGGTCGCACGTCGCAGGCTGCCGTCCTACGATTACCAGATTCGTAACGTCAGCGGTGACACCCGACAACGTGATCGCCGGACTAAAAATCGTATTCGCCAATCTCGGATAAATACGCCCCGAGAAGCCGTAAGGCACAGAACATGTGAACAGCCCGACACTATTGCTACAAGTCACGTCAGGACCAGCGCAGAGGCTAACGCCAGCAAGCGTGCCGCTTGGCCCGTTAACCGTGCCTGAAACCGAGAACGTCCCCACAGCGGCCTGCCCCGAATTTGCACTCACCTGCAAAGACGACACATCAATCGCCTCATAATCGCTCCCGACGATGATGTCCAGCTGATGCAGCACATCGTTGTCCCAACGATCATCGGGCGCGCCGGAGATGTACCAACGGCTGCCGTTGTCAGCCAGCATCATTCCATACTTTTTTAGCGCATGGATGATGGTCAGCGCATGCGGCGAAAACGGCGGCACCTTCGTCTCTGGGTAATTCGCGCGCAAACGAAAACGCTGCCCCATCGGTGGGTATTGTGAACCGGTGAGATTAGATGCCTGGTGCCGCGCTGGCCAAACGTAGGTGTTGAGCGTTTGCGGCGCTGTGAAGCGCAACGCATGCGTAATCTCGCCGGAATTGACTTCGTCGTAGCGCAGCAAGCCCGGCAAAATCGGCAACCCTGCGGCATCAGCAGACGTCCATGAGTCCGTGCGCAGCGCGTTCGAGTTCAGATCAAACACGGAACCGGCGTCGCCCTGCCAGACGTTCGGCGACGCCTGGAACGCGCGATACACCTCGTAGAGTTTGCAGGCGCTCGTGTCGAGCACCAAAGCATGACGATCACCATCGGGAAACGCCACGCCACCCTCAATCGGAACGTCAGACGGTAGCGGATACGGCCCCGGATCGCTCTCATCAGCGTAGGTAAACGTGATCGGCACTTTCGACTGCGAGCCGTTCACCGTGACAAACGGAATACCAATTGGGCGCCCCAGATACAGCCCAGAGCCGAAGTCCATATGCGTACGGGCTGTGGCACCAATCGTCGTAACAAACGTCGCCGATTTGGCATGCACAGGCATCGTGTTAACCGGCACATTCCAGATATTGTTGGCCGGGAGGATCGGACAGCCACCGATGCTAGGGCCAGCATGTGCCGTCGCAGAGAAAGCGCTCCACGCAATGAGTATCGATGAGCGCAACAAGTTGCGTTGCACGCTCACTTGAGAAAGTCGACGTTGGTTCATGCCGATAGCATATCGGGAAAAGCCGACAAACTGCAATTGTGGGGGCGGGTTTAGCCGCAAATCGTTGCGCAACGGAGATCGCCGCTAATGCCGCTGCCACAACGAAACGCAGAATCACTCTCGGCGGTCACCATCCATAAAACCGCGCCCAATTCTGCGGGCTTTCGTCGCCAACGGCAACGTACTCTGGAAACTGAGCCGCAGTCGCGCACGCATGATTCGGCAATATCCGCAACAGCGTACCGACAGGAAAGCGTTTCGCAATATCGCCATCCACCTCGCCCGCTCGCGACAAAATTCCATGCTCCTGATTGGCGCTGGTGATCGTATATCCATCGATCGCGTGACCCGCGACATCGCACACTTGCCCGTAACCGTAGTCGTGCGATTGCTTCTCCGTTCCGCGATCGCGGCTCATCGCCATCCATCCCGCATCAACAAGCGCCCAGCCTTTTTCGTGTTGATGCCCGATGACTGTCGTCAACACAGACAGCGCAACGTC
>JBBRGY010000183.1:0-6356 GCA_038223495.1 Burkholderiales bacterium
GGTTTGTTGCGCGATAAGGCGATTTACGGGCACTGCATTTATCTTGACGACGCGGATCGTGCGCGCATGACGGAAGCGGGTGCGCGACCAGCGTTTTGTCCCACGTCGAACCTGTTTATCGGCAGTGGGCTTTACGATTTGAAGCAGGCAATTGCCGCAGGCAACGTGGTCGGCGTGGGCACGGATGTCGGGGGTGGCACGAGCTATTCGATGTTGCGCACGCTGGGCGAGGCGTACAAAGTGCAGCAGTTGCAAGGCACATCTTTGTCGCCCGCGTATGCGCTTTATCTGGCAACGCTCGGCGGCGCGAAAGCGTTGTCGCTCGATGACAAATTAGGCTCGATCACGGCGGGCAAAGAAGCGGATTTTGCGCTGCTTGATCCGAAGGCGACGCCTTTGTTGGCGCGGCGGACGGCCGTTCACGATGATCCGCTGGACACGTTCTTTGCGCTCATGACGCTCGGTGATGATCGCGCCGTGGCGGCGACTTATGCGAACGGCGTTTGTGTGCATCAGCGCGGCGCAGCAACCTCGCGAATTTGATACAGCTTTCAGCTGTAAGCTTGCCTGATCAAGGGCTAGATTCTCATAATCGCTTTAGTCGACTTATAACGCTTATCTTAGGCAGCCCCTGTGTGGTCTTGCTTATACAAAAAAGTTGCTAGGGCAATTTTCGCATTTCTCCGTTTTTGAAGACGTGAAATTTCGCGGGATCGACGCCGTATTTCACTAGCGCAACCGCCAAATCTTTCGGCGGCTGATCGAGCGGTTCATCGGTCAGAATGAACGTGCCCCAGTGAATGCCAAGCGTCTGTTTCGCGCCGACGTCGTGCATGATCTGCACCGCTTCATCAGGATTGACATGGTGCGTTTTCATGAACCAGCGTGGTTCGTAAGCGCCAATTGGCACGGCGAGCCAGTCAATTCCACCGGAGAATTTCGCGCCGATATCCTTGAAGTCCTGCGAATAGCCGGTGTCGCCCGTGTGCATAAAACGCCAGCCGTGATCGTCCACTACGATGCCACCCCACAACGAGCGATTGGTGTCGATCAGACTCCGTTTGCTCCAGTGCTGCACAGGGACGAAGGTGTACGTGAGTCCTGCGAGTTCGAGCGTGTCCCACCAGTCCATTTCGCGCACGTTCGCCACGTCAAATTCAGCGAACCACGGCTTGAGCCCGAGCGGCACAAGCCAGGTTGCCTTCGCAAAACGCCGTGCAAATTCTTTGACGGTCCCGACGTCAAGATGATCGAAGTGATTGTGCGAAATAAACACCACGTCAATCTCAGGCAGTTCGTCGTAGCTCAACATGAGCGGTACTTGCCGTCTCGGCCCGGCGAACTGTACGGGCGATGCGCGATCAGAAAACATCGGGTCGGTGATGATGTTCACGCCATTAGTTTGCAACAGCACAGTTGCATGACCCAACCACGTTAACGTGCGTTCACTACGATTGCTTTTGAGATAGGCAACGTCGGGCTTAACGCTCGGCAGCACGCTCGCCCAGCCGCCAGCGGGCGGCCGCGGCGTGCCCTCACGCAAGCGCTCCCACTGCCATTTCCAGAAACTTTGCGGCGCGGGGTGTGCGTAATTGTTCTTGAAGCCGTTCGCCGTGTGATTCGATTTGGCGGCGTTGTAGTTTTTGTTTTCGCTCTCGGTCGCGAGCATGGCTGCGCAGCCCACCATGCCGACAATGGCAGCGACGATTGCAAATTTGATGATGCGTTTCATCGCGTTAAGATAACCGTAATCCGTCAATTTGCAATGACAGTTTAGGTAGGTAAAGCGAAATGCATTGGGCCGACATCATCGCTGAACGCCGCGCCGCTGAGGCCGCTACGCGCGGCGATCTTAGCAATCTGCAAGGCGAAGGCAAGCCGCTCGATTTAAGCGAGGATTTGCTGGTACCAGCTGAAATTCGCACGTTGATGCGTGTGCTCAAAAACGCGGGGTACACGCCGCCAGAGATCGCGCTACTCAATTCCATCGCGAATGTGGAGAAGGAATTGGCAGCGCTGCCAGCAAGTGAGAGGACTGAAAGGGCGAAAGCGCTGATTACAAAAATAACGCTGCTGCGAGAGGCGCAGCAAGCAGCGAAACTGGACTAACCAAGCTTCGCTTTCACCTTGCCAGAAACGGCGCTCATGTCCGCCTTGCCCGCAAGCTTCGGCTTCACAATCGCCATGATCTTGCCCATCGCGGCGTTTCCTGTTATGCCCGTTGCGGCGACTTCCGCGACGGCGGCCGTGAGGATCGCGTCTACGTCGGCCTCGCTCATCTGCGCGGGCATATAGGTGGCCAAGACGACGGCTTCGGCCTCTTCTTTCGCGACCAGATCAGGGCGGTTTCCGGCAGTGAATTGGGCGATGGATTCTTTGCGCTGCTTGATCGCTTTTTCGACAATCGCGACGACGTCAGTGTCAGTCAGCACGATGCGCTCGTCGACCTCACGCTGCTTCACCGCAGCCAGCAACATGCGGATGGTCAACAGCTTCGCACTGTCGCCCGCCTTCATCGCGGTTTTCATGTCGTTGGTGATGGTTTCTTTGAGGGTCATGGTGCTTATCCAATCTGACGCGGAAGTGTGGCAGAAATTAAAACGGCTCCCAAGGGAGCCGCATTGTCTACTCAGCAGAAAAATCTAGTACATCTTCGGCGGCAATTGCATTGCGCGCAGGCGTTTGTAGTTGCGTTTGCAGGCAGCGGCGTGCTTGCGCTTGCGCTCTGTCGTTGGCTTTTCGTAGGACTCACGGGCACGCAGCTCGGTGAGGAGGCCCGTTTTTTCGATGGCGCGCTTGAAGCGGCGCAGTGCAACTTCGAAAGGTTCGTTTTCGCGGAGTTTGACGATCATGTGTTTTTTTGCGGTTTAATGCGCCGAGCGTGCTTTCGCTGCGTTTAGCGCGTTTCTTCTGAGTAGCTAGGTAATATAACCCGAAATGACTGAACACTCAAGAAATAACCGCACTGAACGGGCGTTGGTGCTGGGCATCGAGTCGTCTTGTGACGAGACGGGCGTGGCGCTTTTTGATGCGTCAACCGGCAAAGTGGTGGCCGAAGCGCTGCATTCGCAGATCGCTTTGCATGCGCCGTACGGCGGCGTTGTGCCGGAGTTAGCGAGCCGTGATCACATCAAGTACGGGTTGCGCTTGATCGATCAAGTTCTTATGAACGCCGGAGTCACTGCGCATGACGTGAGAGCGGTCGCTTACACACAAGGGCCAGGACTGGCTGGCGCGTTGCTGGTCGGGGCGCAGCTGGCCGCGAGTCTGGCGTTCGCCTGGGGCAAGCCGCTGATTCCCGTTCATCACATGGAAGGGCATTTGTTGTCGCCGCTTTTGGCTGATCCGGCACCCAATTTTCCGTTTGTGGCGCTTTTAGTGTCGGGTGGCCATTCACAATTAATGCGGGTCGACGCCGTCGGTGAGTACACGCTTCTCGGCGATACCATTGACGACGCGGCGGGTGAAGCCTTCGATAAGTCAGCCAAGTTGTTGGGATTGGCTTATCCCGGCGGACCGTTGCTGGCCAAACTGGCGGAAGGCGGCAATCCGAAAGCGTTTGCAATTCCCCGGCCCTTGCTGCATTCGGGTGATTTGAATTTCAGCTTTGCCGGGCTAAAAACAGCCGTCGCTAACGAAGTTCGCCGTTTAACCGGAACAGCGTTACCAGCGCGTGGGGCTGTTTCGTCGGCGCAACCAACGCTGCCGCTAGACCATCCGAGTCGCGCCGATCTGGCCGCATCGGTTCAGGCGGCGATTGTTGATTCGCTGGTGAGCAAATCGCTCGCGGCGTTAAAACAAACTGGACTCAAGCAAATCGTGGTGGCTGGCGGCGTCGGCGCGAACACACGTCTGCGTGCGGCGTTGACGGCCGGTGCCGCGCTCATCGGCGCGAAAGTGTTTTATCCGCCGGTCGCGCTGTGCACGGACAACGGCGCGATGATTGCGCATGTGGGCGCGTTGCGGTTGCTAGAAGCGAAAGCGGATTACGCCATCAATGTGCGGCCACGCTGGGCGCTCGCGGAGTTGCAGCCGCCTGCTACTTCTTAAAGCTGCCTTCTTTGCCAGAGACCAGCCGCACAATATTTTCTTTATGCCGCCAGATGAGCAACACGGCCATTGCCAGCACGGCATAAAACGCGGGGCCGACGCCAAGAAAGTACCAGGCCAGCACGGGCGCCATCGCGCTGCCGATCAACGCTGCCAAGGAAGATACGCGACTCACTGCGAAAACCAGCGCCCAAATGAGCGTCAGCCCGAGCCCGACTCGCCAATCAAGCGCCCAAAGTACGCCAGACGCCGTAGCCACACCCTTTCCGCCTTTAAAGCCAAAGAATACCGGGAACAAGTGCCCGAGAAACACAGCGATGGCAACGCCTGCGATGCCGACGTCAGAAATGCCAAATTGCGCCGCGAAGTATTTCGCCAGCAGCACTGCGGCAACGCCCTTGAGCGTATCGCCCAACAAGGTGAGAATCGCAGCTTTTTTGCTGCCGCTTCTGAGTACGTTCGTTGCGCCGGGATTGCCGCTGCCATAGCTGTGCGGATCGGGCAGTTTGAGAGCGCGGCTGACGATGACGGCAAACGACAATGAACCGATCAGATATGCAGCCACCCACGCGATGATGTCGGCCAAGTTCATTGTGCTCCCCTCGCCAGTCGTCGGCGCTCTCTAGAATGGTCGGCAGTGTATGCGAGCAAGCTTACGCGGTTATCAGGAGTCTCGTGGCGTGGATGTCATTTTTATTCGTGGTCTCAAATGCGAGACCATTTTGGGTGTGTACGATTGGGAGCGTGTAGCGCCGCGCCCAGTGTTGATTGACCTTGAAATCGCGACTGCGTCGAACGAATCCTTTGAGCACGACAGCGCGAAAGGCTTGATGAATTACGACAGCATTTCGGCGCGATTGATCGAGCTTCTGAAAACGCTTCACTACAAAACCGTGGAGCGGCTCGCCGAGCATGTGGCGCAAACGGTGCTCAGCGAATTTCACGCGCCGTGGATAAAAGTCACCGTCGGCAAACCCGGCGCGATCAAAAACGCGGCGATGGTCGGTGTGGTGATTGAGCGACGAGCAACGACAGCTACCTAGTTACCGGACTTAGCGGCGGCTTTGGCTTTGTTCTTGCGCGCCGCATACGTTCCGATAGCCACCACCGTGGCCGCGCCGAGAAGCCCCGCCCAAATGTGCGAATCCGTCAACTTATCAAAGAAGTCCTTGTCGGCAGGATCAGTAACAAACATCTCTCCTGCAAGAAAGCCCAACAACGCCGCACCCATCGTGATGATGATCGGGAAACGATCCATGACTTTCATCAACAGCGTTGAGCCGAAAATAATCAGTGGGATGCTCACTGCCAGACCGATGATCAAAAGCGCGTTGTTGCCTTTGGCGGCGGCGGCCACTGCGATGACGTTGTCCAGACTCATCACCAGGTCGGCAATCAGGATCGTTCGCACGGCTGCCATCATGCCGTCTTTGACTTGCTTGCCGTCATCGTCACTATCGTCGTCGCCTTCGGCGAGCAATTGCACACCGATATAGACCAGCAGGAACGCGCCCACGATTTTCAGGTAGGGCAAAGCCAGGAGCTGCACCGCGATTAGCGTCAACAAAATCCGCATCACAATGGCAGCGGCAGAGCCCCAGAAAATCGCCTTCTGGCGCTGACTATCCGGCAGCTTTCGAGCGGCCATCGCGATCACCACGGCGTTATCGCCGGAAAGCACGATGTTGGCAAGAATGATGGAGCCCAAAGCGGCCCACCAAACGCCTGAGAAAAGTTCGAGTTCCAAAGTGTCATCCCCCTGTATTTGTATGCAACTAATTCTAGGGCGCGACGCTGTCAATTTACCGCTTAAAAATTAAGCAACTTCAGGTTGAAATGACCGCCACACGAGGGGCGAAGACGCAATTTATTCTATTATCGATAAACACGGTTTTACGGCGCTAGCCCCTATGGAAACTAGCTTTTTTGAAAAAGCTGTTGCGATATCAACTGTTAAAACGCTAAATGGCGGTGATTGGAAACCATTGAAGACGGGCGCATAATTGGGCGGTCAGCCGCATTGCATCGGACCGCCAAGGAGGGTGACGCAATGCCGTCACAACAAATAAGCACAATTCGTGAAATTGAAAAGAGGAGCACTCGTGAAGATTAAGTTGCTGGTGGCCGCATGCGCCGCCTTTGGGTTTTCGTCAGCATCGTTCGCACAAACCGAGATTCAGTGGTGGCACGCCATGACCGGCGTGTTAAATGACCGCGTGAATGATTTCGCCAAGGATTTCAATGCCTCGCAGAAGGACTACAAAGTAGTACCGGTGTTCAAAGGCAGCTACCCAGAAACGCTCGCC
>JBBRGY010000184.1:0-6303 GCA_038223495.1 Burkholderiales bacterium
CAAATTTGTGGCGACCCTGGTGCACATCGAAGACGCTTTGAGCAGCTCGTCCACCTCGGCACTGGGCCAGGCAGAGATCAAAGGCGTCATCAGTGCATTTGTGAGCCTTTCAAATTTCCTCGTGGTCGGGCAGAAGGTCGACGCAAGCAGCGCGCTGATTGAAGATGGAACCGTTGCCAGTCTCATCAACGGCGCAACCGTCGAGGTCAAAGGTAGTGTCGTCGCTGGCGTCATCAGGGCCACCCGCGTTGAACTGAAGCGCACGACCGCTTCATCGCCCCAAACACCACCGCCCAGCGGCTCGGCCTCATTTGAGGCAACGGGCAGCGTGAGCAGCTATGTCAGCCTGTCCTCGTTCAAAGTGTCGGGCGTCACCATCGATGCGTCGGCAGCGATATTTAAGGACGGAACAGGTGCCGACGTTCAGACTGGGGCAACCGTGGAGGTGAAGGGCACTCTCACAGCTGGCGGCGTCAAGGCTACGAGCATCGAGTTCAAGGCCCGTGCAGTGGCAGCAACGCCATCACCGCCCGCGCCACCATCACCGCCATCCCCGCCAAGTGCGGGCACCGAGTTTGAGGTGACGGCGACGATTGGCAGTTTCATTAGCGTATCCAGTTTTCAGCTTTCAGGCACCCGAATCGACGCATCTTCCGCGACGTTCGAGCGCGGGACCGCCGCCGACCTTCGCAATGGTGTCCTGATCGAAGTCAAGGGGCTGCTTGCAAACGGAATCGTCAAGGCCGACCGAGTGCGTTTCCAACGTTAGTTTGATCGCCCCATAGACGCTTTAGACGCCGCCACTTTGGCGGCGTTTTACTTTAGCAACGCCGTTTGCGCCGCTTCCAGCGCGCGATCACGCTGTTCAACAAAATCAGCGCGCCTTCGCTCAATCGCAACATCGGGAATCACGCCGCGTCCTTCGATGCGCTCGCCTTTGGCGTTGACAAATCCGATTTCGCTGAACGCGAGTTCACCGCCACCGGGTAGCGCGGCGTAGCCCAAAAACGCAAGCAAACAGCCGCAGGAAGTTTCGCCGACCACAATGGCGCGACCGGTTGACTGCAACGCGCCCGCCGTAGCCTCAGACGCACTCGCACTGTCGGAATCGACAAGCACGGCGACCTTGCCAGCGTAGGCGTCAGGCTTGCCTGGAACGCTGGCTTCTGGGGACGCAATTTTGACCAGGCCGAACGCCAGCGTGACCGGTTGTCCAGTGCGCGTTTCGGTGCGACCGATGACCGTTTTTGCCTTGAAGAAACTGCCGACAATGGCTTCCGACATCGCGCCCGAGCCGCCGCCGTTGCCGCGTAGGTCGAGTACTAGCGCTGGTGCGTCCTTAAGCTTTTCAATGGCGCTCAGCACGTCACTGCGCAACGATTCCTGAAACGACGTGAAGCGCACATAGCCAATGCCAGAAGGCAGCACGCGACTGGTCACAATGGGTTTTGTTGATAGCGGTTTTGGCCGCAGCCGCACATCGAATTCGCTGCCATCGACGCGGGCGAATGACAAGCCGAATGTCGCGCTACGTGATTCACGAATCGCGTCGTTGGCGACCACGTTCAATCGGCGCAACGGCATGCGCAGCGCTGCTTGCGGCGACGACGTTTTGCGAGCAGCTTTAGCCCACGTTTGCCACTGCGTTTGCGCCTCTTTGCCATCGATGCGCATCAGGCGCATCCCGGCGCGCACGCCTGACCAGTAAGCGTCTGATTCAGGATGTACCGACAGCACGACGAGCTCCCCATCGATCAGCCGGATATTGAGCCCGAGCGACAGCACCTGCTGCTCTTTTCGCTGCGCGACGGCCTTCGGCGATTCCACGCGCGTGTGTACGTCGGACAACTCGCCCGTCATCTGATCTAGCTGCTCCCAAAACTCATCGTCGGTCGCCGCCGACAGCGCCAGCGGCTGCCATTTGTCGCGGGCCGCGCGCCAATCCACGCCGTTCAAATCAGCGCGGTAGTAATGATCGTTGACGGTACTCCATACCGCATCAATCGCGGCTTTGCGCACGACGGGCGTCGTATTGGTGCTTTGCTCGATTGACGAAATCGGCATGCGGCGACCGATGATGTTGTACGGATCGATGCTGGCGCAGCCGCCAGCGAAGAGCGCTGTCGCGGCCAGCGTGAGCGTCGCGCCATTTCGCCGCAATGCCCTCCAACAACCCGTCACATCCATGAAATTAACGCCGCGCGTCATCCTCGTCATCGTAGCGCCGAGTGGTGATAGCGATTTTTGGTGCGTACGCCGTCGCCAATGCACGAATAAATGCCAGCTTTCCGGCAATGACTTCAGACACCGCTTTGACGCCGTCTTCGCTGACCACTTTGTCGGCCACGGCTTTATCGAAGCGCTCTCGCATGTCGGGCGCTACGTTGGCGCCGATGCGTCCCATCACAAAGGATTCCGCCTCATCAATGTTGGCGAACGACTTTGCGACGGGCATGCCGAGTGGCGATCCCTCGATAATGACCAGCCGATTGGCTTGGCTTTCGTCCTGATGTTGCTGATGGTTCTGATTCGGCGCTTGTGGCAAGGAATACCTCCTGTTCGTCTGTGCCCGCAGCGTCCGGTCGAACGCGTCAGCGGTTCATGCAATTGGGCCTCGCGCGGCACTTGCATTTGCGACCTATCATAGCGATATTGCGTGTATGCGGTGCCGTCCTCCTAGTGGCGGTCGCGCTTCACACCACCGGGAGAAATAAAAAATGTCTGACGTCATCACCGTACCGAACTCGCCCAACAATGGGCAGCCGAACGAATCCACGATCCAGATCACGCACATCACGTACGCGCTGTATGCGCTCGGGATGGTGACCGGTATCTTCGCCATCGCCGGGCTCATCGTGGCCTACATCAAGCGCGATGACGCGGTGGGCAGCTATCTCAGCTCACACTACTCGTGGCTGATTCGCACGTTCTGGTGGGGCCTTCTGTGGACGACCATCGGCATCATCCTGGCTATTGTCGCCATTGGCTTCGTCGTCCTCGCCGTAGTCTGGATCTGGTGGGTTTACCGCATTATTAAAGGCTGGTTGCGCCTGACCGAAAAGCGGGAAATTTCCTAGTTCGGCTTCAGGGTTTCCTGTGACGGAGCCTTGGCTGGAACTTGTGACTGCGTCTGATAAACCCAATCTACCGCAGCGTCGAGCGCCCTTTGTCCGGCCTCGGCGTTGCTGTGATTGATCATGCCGACAAATATCACCTTGCGATCTCCGGGCAACAGCAAATAGCCCGCCAGCGCCTTGACGCCCGTGAGGGTGCCGGTTTTCAGGTACGCCGTCCCTTCGGCCTGATGATCGATGAAGCGTTTGGCGAGCGTGCCGTCGGTCGCCGCGAGCGGTAACGACGACACAAAATCGCTGGAGAACGGCGCAGTCAAGCCGTATTCGAGCACCTTCGCCATACTTTGCGCCGACACCCGTTCGTTGCGCGACAAACCTGAGCCGTTCTCGATCACCACATCGGAGATGTCAAAACCCCGGCTCTTAGCCCAATCCTGAATGCTGCGTCCACCGCGTTTGGCCACGGCGGGCCGTTTGCTAAGTTCGGCGTCGATGGTTAGCAGCACCTGCCGCGCCATCACGTTGTTGCTGTATTTATTGATGTCAGTGACCATCGATGCGAGCGGCGCGGACGTGTGGGAATACAGTACGCGCGCGTTCTTCGGCGTTGCGCCATCTCGCATGATGCCGGTCCAGGTGCCGCCCGCGTCCCGCCACATGCGCGCAAACGTGCCCGCGAGCAAGCCGTTGTGGTCAAACAGGCTCACATACCAGGCGCGATCCGCGCAATCACGCGGGTAAGTGCCGGTGAAATTTGCTGACGCCCGGTTGCCGTTGCTGGCGAATACGGGCGTTATCAGTGACCGCCAGTCGCCACAATTGCCACTGGTCGCGCGCAAACTGTTAGTCAGTGCAAGCCCGTCCGGGAGGGGTCCGTCCGTCGTGACGGTGACCGAATTGTCGGGTTGCGGCGTAAAGCGAAAGCCGACCGCCTGAAAGTTGTACAGCAAGGCATCGGGGCTGACGTTGTAGGGCTTGAGCGGCTGACCGTCAAACTGCGACGGGTCGGACGCAACCCCCGCAAATAGCGTGCGATCCAGCAAAATATCGCCTTGAATTTCGCGAATGCCACGATCCCGCAGCGCCTTGACGGCCGTTTGCAAATGTTCTGCGACAAACTTCGGGTCCCCGCTGCCACGCAGGTACATCGGGCCACGCAGCACACCGGCCTCAATTTTTGATGCCGTGGAAAACGTCGTTTTCCAGGTGTAATTGGGCGTCAAGACATCAAGCCCAACCAGCGTCGTCAATATCTTCATGGTCGAGGCCGGATTCATCGGCTCGGTGCTGCGATGCGCGATCAATGGATCGACATTGCCGACTTCGCGCACGTAAATGCTGACCGCGTACAGCGGCACGCCGACCTCGCGCATCGCCTTGGTGATCGGTGCCGGCAACGCGGCGTGAGCGGTGAATGACGAGAGACAAGCCGCGATGCTCGCCGCGATAACAATGAATCTGAACATGGTGAAATTATCTGTTACCCGAAGCAGCGATCCAGTATCTTGCTCCAAATCATAATAATTGTTCTAATACGAACTAATGAATACTAGCGTCACGTCCTCCACCTTCCTGCCCACGTTGCGGCAATTGATTCGTTGCACTCAAGCGTTCGAGCGCTTTTCGGGTGCGCACGTCAAAAAAATGGGTTTGACGGAATCGCAATTCGACGTTGTCGCCACGCTTGGCAACACCAGCGGCATGACTTGCAAAGAGTTGGGCGAGCGCACCCTGATTACAAAGGGCACCCTGACTGGCGTGCTCGATCGTATGGAAGCGCGCGGACTCGTCTCGCGCAAACCGGATGCGGACGACGCCCGGCGCACGCACATCGCGTTGACACGCAAGGGCACGGTTTTGTTCGACGAAGCCTTCCCGGCGCATCTCTCGCACCTGCAACGCGCGTTTGATCGCATTCCCGCCGGAGAACTGGCTCAACTGCACAGCCGTCTGACAGACTTACGCACGGCATTTGAAAAGGCTATGGCATGACAAAACCCGCGACTGACCTGATTTCCGCGCCTGTCTGGGACGCGTTCGTCCGCTGTTTTCACTGGACGCTGGTGACGTTCTTCGCCATCTCCGTGATCAGCGGCAAGGTCGGTGGCGAATGGATCGTCTGGCACATGCGAAGCGGCTACACCATTCTCGCGCTTGTCGTTTTTCGCCTGATGTGGGGCTTTGTTGGCGGCGAATACGCGCGCTTCACCTCGTTCCTGACCAGTCCGATGCGCAGCCTCAGATTCGCCAAAGGCTTGCTCGGCAAGGGCCACGAAGCGGTGATCGGCCACAATCCGGTCGGTGGCTGGATGGTTGTGGTGCTGCTCGTATTGCTCGCCACGCAAGCCGTGCTCGGACTGTTTAGCAACGACGAAATCGCCACCACCGGGCCGCTTGCGCGCTACGTCTCGGATGAGACTTCGATCACGCTCATGAGCCGCCACCGCAACATCGGCGATCTGCTCCCCATCTTGGTCGGCGTACATATTGCGGCGGTGCTGTTTCACGTGTTCGTGAAAAAAGAAGGCATCGTCCGCGCCATGCTTACAGGCCGCAAAGACCTGCCGCCAATCCTTGCCAGCGAAGCTAGCTCTGCACGCAAGGCCTCGTATCCGCTCGGCTTTATCGTGCTGTCCATCGCCATCGCCACCGTCGTCATCGCCGTGAACTGGCCCGCGTTATTCAAATCCTGATTTGTTTGTTCCCGTCTTATTTATCGTCGTTTTTTAATGGAGTACCTATGAAAAGTTTCACCAAAATCGCCATCGCGACCGCCGCCATTGCCGTTGTAACTACGTCCTTCGCGCAACCGAAGCCAGAGGCGTACGTTAAGCACCGAAAGGCAGCGCTTACGCTGATGGGCTGGTATTTCGGCTCGATGGGCCCGGTCGCCAAAGGTGAAAGGGCATTCAACAAAGACGAACTCACCAAGACGACCGCACTCGTCGCCACGCTGGCCAAGCTGCCCTTCGACAGCTTTGTAGCGGGCACAGAAAACGTCGGCGGAACCGAGGCGCTGCCTGCCGTCTGGAGCAACAATGCGAAGTTCAAAGAACTGGCCACCAAGCTCGGCGTCGAGACCGAAAAGCTCGCGTCTGTCGCGTCAGCGGGCGATGCCGACGGCTTCAAAAAGCAATTCGGCGTAGTCGGCGGTACCTGCAAAGCGTGCCACGACGACTTCCGCAAGAAGTAATCCAGTTTCTCTGGTTTAGCTCTGAAACGCCCGCTA
>JBBRGY010000185.1:0-6265 GCA_038223495.1 Burkholderiales bacterium
GGTCGCGCCGCATCACGCAGACATATTCGCCGCTATAGAGCTGTGTGTGATACAGGCTGTCAGGCGTGCCAGTTTGCATATTTTGCAGATTGATGGCGGCAACCACCGCCGGGAAGTAACCGACCGCGAGATCAACCTCGCCTGCCTCCAGAAGTGATCGCGGGTCGCGCGTGGTGAGCGGGAGCACGCGTGTACTGATGCCGGGGGCGTTCGTTTCGCTGTGGCGAATCAACCGCGGGATCAACATGGCGGCGGTGGCGTCGGCCATGGCGAGCACAAAGCCCTGCTTTGAAGTGGCCGGATCGAACGTGTCCGGCGTAATGCTCGACTGTAACGAGGCGAGCGCATCGCGTACCACCGGCCATAGAGCAATTGCTCTGGGCGTGGGAGCGATTCCGTAACCCGAGCGAGTGACCAATTCGTCGCCCAGCGCTTCGCGTAAACGACGCAGCGCGTTGCTCACCGCAGGTTGAGTCATCGCGAGGTTTTCTGCGGCTCGCGTGGTGTTTCGCGTGGCCATGACCTCGTCGAAAACGCGCAGCAAATTGAGATCAAGCGAGCGGAAACTTTGCATAAATAGGCTTTATCTATCACTATAACGAATAGATTTAATCACTAATATAAATTTGCAATATATCAGGGACTACCCTAAATTGCAGGAGTCGGCTTCTTACCCAGAGGACGAGCTATAAGAAAAGGACACACATCATGGCTACTCATTTCCCTACCTCCCACGACGGCCTGGATCGCTTTATCGACGGCGCATCCGCCGCCAAAAGCGTCTTTTCTGACATCTTCTCGGCCAAACGTTTGCCGACCTACGTGCTCGGCGTCACCATCATGGCGGTCGTCACAATGACAGAGCGTGCGCTTGACGCAGCGCAAACCGGTTTCGCGTTTGAATGGGCTGTGCTGACCGTCGTCGCGCTCACCACCTTCGGCCTCTTGGCTCGCGTCATCGTTCGCGGCACGCGCGCAACGCAGCGCTGGTTTGCTGACTATTCGAAACATGCCCAGCAAACGCGTGCCGACGTCAAGATGTGGGCCACCGCCCGCCGTGACCCACGCGTTATGAACGACATCCTAGCCGCGCAAGGTCGTGCCGATTGGCTCATGGAAGAGCGCCGTACGCACAAAGTGAGCGCTTCGGTGAAAGACGACGGCCTTGCGCCATTGGCACCGTGGGCCCAGTTAACGCGTTACTACTAATCCACTTTCGCCCTGCGGGCAGCGCAGGGCGTGTAAAACAAACGGCGCCGACAACCGCTGAAAAGCCTTCGGTTGTTGGGCCCGTTTTGCCGATTTGGGCGCACGAAATCTCGCGCTATTGCACGCAGTGCAAACGCCTAATCCGACACGGTTTGCAGCGAAGCCAAGCACGATCAGCGAAAATACGGCTGCTTATCGCCACCTAGTTCGCCTGACTCCGCAATCACAATGCGCCGAGCGGCGCTTCATTCCTTGAATTCCAGTCCATTTTTTACTAACCGCAAGGTGGTATTCCTTCTTGCGTCGTTCTGCTGCCTTTTATGGGGCAGCGCGTACCCTGCCATTAAAAACGGCTATGCAATGTTTGCCATCGCGGCCAGCGATATCCCGTCGAAACTCGTGTTCGCGGGCTATCGCTTTATTCCGGCAGGATTACTGTTGCTAGCCGTCGCCGCGCTCATGCGCAAGGACATCTTCACGCTGACGGCCCGCTCGTTCCGGCAGGTGGCGTTGCTTGGGTTGACGCAAACCAGCTTGCAGTATCTGTTTTTCTATACCGGACTGGCGTACACGACGGGCGTGAAAAGCTCCATTATGAACGCGACGGGGACGTTTTTTAGCGTGCTGTTGGCCCACTACATCTACAAAAACGACCGTCTCAGCGCCAACAAAGTCATCGGCTGCGTGGTCGGCTTTGTGGGCGTGATGGTGGTGAATTTCAGCGACGGCCTGCTGTCGTTTGATTTCAGCTGGCTTGGCGAGGGCTCGGTGGTGATCGCGGCATTCGTGCTGTCTGCAGCGTCAATTTACGGCAAACGCATTTCGCAGGGCATGGATTCAGTCGTCATGACCGGCTATCAGCTAACCATCGGTGGCATTGCGCTCTTGTTGATTGGCTACGCCACAGGCGGCACGTTGGTGGGCTTTACGCTCAAATCGACGACGCTGATGATTTACATGGTCGCGCTGTCGTCAGCAGCGTTTGCGCTGTGGAGCATCCTGCTGAAATACAACCGCGTAAGCCTGGTGACCGCGTTCAATTTCTTGATCCCTGTGTTCGGCGCATTGTTGTCGGCCATTTTCCTCGGCGAAACCATACTCGAATGGAAAAACGGGGTAGCGCTGCTGCTTGTTTGCTCTGGCATCTAGATGGTGACAAAGGACGAAGGGAAGTAACAACTTTTTCGTGCAGCCCTTGTTACACAGGGGCTAGCGTCGGTTTTTCCATATTATTGACTAAAGCGATTTTGGACACCTAGCCCCCGATAAATGGTTAATACGGCAATAAGTTGTCACTGCATTTTGGGGGAATAACTGACACTGCTAGTAGAGCAAGTGACTACCGAAATTCGGTTCGCGATCATGCTCGACATCGTTTCGCCACACTGAAATAGCACCACTGTCCATCGTCCAGAAAGTCGGCAAGTGGTCGAAGTACGCGAGAACCGCCACCTTGGCAGAGGGCTTGCCGGTGGCGAGCAAGTCACGCGGCAGCGACATGTTGGGTCCAAAACTATTCATTTGCGGCGACCCTTTGGACGTCGCAGCAAGCGCCAACTGGCGTTCGCCCTCCGCGACATCGCCGCGCTTGATCGCGACGCGGCCCAATGCACTGTGGCCCTTGTGAATGGCATTGCCATTGTTCCAGTCGCGACCGATCTTTCCGTTTAGAGCGAGTAATTCCTCGGCATAGCGTTGTGCATCGTCAAGCTTGCCAACATTCACGCTCCACATAGCAGCATCGCCCAGCGCGTAGAACCGGCCAACCTCGGTGGTACTCCCTTCGAGTGCATTGATCGCCTTGTTGTATTCAGCTTGCGAGTTGATTGGTATCGCCGGGGCGGACAGCGCCATCATGGCACCCGCGTTCTTGAGGCCAAACCAAATGATGGCGCCAAGTATCAGGACTCCGAGGCCAATGACCCATGTCGCGATGAACCATGCACGCCGCGTAAGGGGAAGCGCAGATGCAGCGTTGTTCAAGGCTTAACGGTCTGGGCGAACCGCCTAACGCGGCATCAGCGAAATCGGATCGAGCGGACGGCCTTGGCGGCGCACTTCAAAGTGCATTTTGTTGCCCGCCGCATCACCGACCTCGGCGAGCTTCTGCCCGATCAACACGCGCTGCTGTTCCTTCACCAACAGTTTGTCGGTGTGGAAATACACGCTGACGGTTTCTTTGGCGTGACTGATGACGATCATCTGACCATAGCCGCGCGGCTCTTTGCCGACGTAGATGACTTTGCCAGCTGCCGCAGCAACGACAGGCGTTCCGGCGTTGGCCGCGATATCGATGCCCTTCATGGGCGCTTTGTCGTTGAATTTGCTGGTCACTTTTCCGGACGTTGGCCACGTCCACGCGATGCCGTCGTGATCCATGCCAGCGCCTGGTTTGATCTCAATTTCGACGGGAGCAGCAGGTGCAGTTGGCGTGGCGGCAACTGCCGGTATCGCCCCCAACGAAGGCGTCGAGCTGGTGCCAGGCGCACTTGCCGCGCCCGTCGGCGGCGTCGCGGACATCGGCATGCCGTCGCCCTGCTTCATCGCAGCCAGCGACGCGTCGCTGTACTGAACGCGCTGCGACTTCGGCTCGCGTTTGAGCAATGCATCGACTGGCACTTCGGTCGGCGCGACCGGGACGAATACGGGCGAAGGTCCCGAGGGCAGCACACCGGCCGGCGGCAGCGCCTGCCCCTGAATCGCGCCAACCGACGGAATCGGCGTCAGTGTTGCGCTGGGTGCAACAGGCAGCGGAATGCCGGAGGTACTGGTCGACGGATCGGTCGGCGGCTGCAGACGCAATACTTGACCGTCGCGCAGAGGCTGCGTCGTGAAAATGTTGTTCCACGCCGCCAGTTCGTTGATGTCGACCTTGTTTACGCGAGCGATGCCGTAGAGCGTCTCTCCGCGCTGCACGACGTGAAATTTCGAGCCCGCCGTGTTGCCTGGCAAAGCCGGATTGACCGGCATGACTGCGACGGGCGCTGAGGGCAGTATCTGCGGCTGCGCTGGCTGCGTGGGTCGCGCACTGCGGTCCTGCACGGGCGCCGGAACGCGGGTGGTGCAACCGGAGACGATGGCGAGCGCTACCGCTGCGAGAAGTAATTTTGAAATCTGCATTTATTCCTGTCCTGTCTTTAGCGGCACGAAGACCACCTCATCAAATGCGGTTTGCTGGAAACTGTCACCCGTACGTGTGACCAGTGTCAGCCGTTGCCGTTCGGGCGAACCCAGTGGAATCACCAAGCGACCCCCATCGGCCATGAGGCCCAACAAATTGGGCGGTATCTTGCCCCCGCCCGCAGCGACTGCGATGGCGTCAAACTTAACCACGGTTGACGCGGCTTCCTGACCATCGGCATTACGCACTTTAACGTTACTGACGCCAATGCTCGATAGTGTTTGCCGGGCTTTGGCTGCTAATGCGCCGATGCGCTCGATGGTGTACACCTCGCGGGCCAACCGGGCGAGCACGGCCGCCTGATAGCCGCAACCGCCACCGATTTCGAGCGCCAGATCAATCGCTTTCCCGGCGCGCAAAAGCTCGCAGGAACGGGCAACCGAAAACGGCTGCGAAATGGTTTGCCCGAATCCGATGGGCAGCGCGGTGTCTTCATACGCCCGACTTGCCAGCGCGTCCTCTACAAATAAATGTCGCGGCACAGCCGCCATCGCAGCGAGTACGACTTCGTCACGAATGCCCTGCTCGCGAAGCCGCGCAATCATGCGCAAGCGCGTACGCTCCGAAACCATGCCGAGGCCCGCCGCTGAGCGGGAAGGACGCGCCGTAGCGTCGCTCACGAAAGCCACGCCTTGACCAAAGGCAGCGCGTTGTATTGAGTGAGGTCAACGGAGATCGGCGTCACCGAAACATAGCCTTCGGCAATCGTGCCGAAGTCAGTGTCCGGGCCAGCATCGGCGGCCTTGCCGACTGGGCCAACGCGATATTCAACTACGCCGTTTTCGTTGATTGTTTTTACTGCGGGTTCCGCTTGATGCCGTCTGCCTGTTCGCACGGTGCGAACGCCCTTGATCTCGGCATAAGGCACATTCGGAACATTCACATTAAGTAGCCACCGCGTTGACGGCAAACTCTTTTGGTATCGAGCTACGATGTCGCGAGCGACTTGCGCCGCCGTGTCATAGCGTGTCGCTGGGCGAGCAGCGAGCGACACGGCGATAGACGGAATACCCAACAAAAACCCTTCCATCGCTGCACCCACGGTGCCCGAGTAAATCGTGTCGTCACCGAGATTTGCGCCGTCGTTGATGCCAGAAACCACGAGATCGGGCCGAAAATCAAGAAATGCCGTCACCGCCACGTGCACACAGTCAGCGGGCGTACCGTCCATAAAGTAGAACCCGTTGTCGGCTTTCGTGATCGTGAGTGAGCGATCAACCGTGAGGGAGTTTGAGGTGCTGCTGCGATCGCGGCTGGGCGCGAGCACGGTCACTTCCGCCAGCGACGACAGTGCGTCAGCCAGCGCGGCAATGCCCGGCGAGTCGTAGCCATCATCATTGGAAACTAGAATCTTCACTGTCGAGAATTATAGAGAGCCGTTCTTGCACAGAACGCAGGGCACAATTAACCAGCCTTACCCCCAACAGCGCATGCATCACCTAACACGGAACGCAGCGTATGCGTTTTTGTTGTTAGCGGTCGCGCTGCCGTTTCTGACGTTGCTGTTCACGATGCTCTCGGCGGACGCCAGCGGGCTCTGGATGCATTACGCAGCAACTGTGCTGCCCACCTATGTGGCGAATTCGGTGGTGCTTGGCGCGTCGGTCATGGTGCTGGCGAGCGTCATGGGCGTGGCATGTGCGTGGCAAATTGAGCGATATGAGTTTCCTGGACGACGATTGCTGTCGTGGGCTTTATTGTTGCCGATGGCAATGCCTGCATACGTGGCAGCGTATGCTCTGACCGATTACCTGCAATTCAGCGGGCCGATACAAACGGCGTTGCGTGGAAGTTTTGGCTGGGTGAAGGGCGATTACTGGTTCCCGGAGCTGGTGTCGATGCCCGGTGCGATCACGGTGTTTAGTTTGACGCTTT
>JBBRGY010000186.1:0-6254 GCA_038223495.1 Burkholderiales bacterium
TGGCTCCGCCTACATGGATGCGCTCGACTTGTTCGAGACGGCGGGCATCCGATTCATTTCGGTTGCCCATGAGCAGGGGGCGGGCCATATGGCTGACGGCTATTCGCGCGTCTCGGGTCGCCACGGCGTTTGCATTGGTCAAAACGGCCCGGGTGTTACCAATTTCGTTACGCCCATAGCGGCGGCGTTCTGGGCACACTCGCCGGTAGTGGTGATCACGCCAGAGACGGGCACCATGACACTAGGACTAGGCGGTTTTCAGGAAACCGACCAGCTGCCGATCTTCTCGAAGATCACCAAATATCAGGCCCACGTCAACAACAAAGCCCGCATGGCGGAGTTGACTGCTCGCGCGTTTGATCGTGCCCACATTGAATTGGGGCCGACCCAACTCAACATCCCGCGCGACCTGTTCTACGGCGAAGCTGATTTTGAAATCGCTGCTCCGATGACCATTGAGCGTGGCGCCGGTGGAGAGGCAGCGCTGGACGCGGCCGCCGAGATGCTCGCAAGCGCAAAGTTTCCAGTCATTCTCGCTGGCGGCGGCGTCATTATGGCCAACGGCAGCGCCGAAGCTGTAAAGCTCGCGGAACTGCTCGATGCGCCGGTATGCAACAGCTATTTGCATAACGACAGCTTTCCAGCGAGTCACCGCCTGTGGTGCGGGCCGCTCGGCTATCAGGGCTCAAAGGCGGCCATGAAGCTGATCAGCAAAGCAGACGTTGTACTGGCGCTTGGTACGCGACTTGGTCCGTTTGGCACATTGCCGCAACATGGCATCGATTATTGGCCGAAAAACGCGAAGATCATTCAAGTTGACGCTGACCCAAAAATGCTGGGGCTTGTGAAGAAGATCTCCGTCGGCATTTGTGGCGACGCCAAGGCAGCCGCTGCGGCGCTGGTGCAACGGCTTAAAGGTAAGAAATTGGCCTGTCACGGCAATCGCGACACCCGGCTAGCGGCTGTCGCCAAAGAGAAAAAAGCATGGGAAAAGGAGCTGGACGGCTGGACCCAGGAAACCGACCCATACTCCGTCGAAATCGCGAAAACCTCCAACTATATGCATCCACGCCAAATGCTGCGCGAGTTGGAAAAAGCGATGCCAAAGCACGCTATGGTCTCTACGGATATCGGCAATATTTGCTCGGTATCCAACAGCTATCTGCGATTCGATGCTCCGCGTTCGATGTTTGCTGCGATGGCCTTCGGCAACTGTGGTTATGCCTTCCCGACCATAATCGGAGCGAAGCTAGCAGCGCCGGATCGCCCAGCCGTAGCCTATGTCGGCGATGGTGCTTGGGGCATCAGTTTCAACGAAATTCAAACTTGTGTTCGCGAAAACATTCCTGTGACTGCGGTGGTCTTCAATAACGGGCAATGGGGCGCTGAGAAAAAGAACCACGTCGATTTCTACAACCGCCGCTATCTCGGCGTGTCACTCGACAACCAACCGCATTGGGCCAACGTAGCGCAAGCGATGGGAGCTGAGGGTTTGCGTATAGATCAACTGTCCGACGTCGGCCCTGCACTTGCGGATGCGTGCGCGGCACAGCGGCGCGGCAAGACAACGGTGCTCGAAGTGATGGTGACAAAAGAGCTGGGCGATCCGTTCCGTCGCGACGCTCTGGCATTGCCAACGCGCTTTCTCAATAAGTACAAACATACCGAAATCAAGCGCTAAATTCGTTACCATCGCGTAGCACTGTGCGTTCCTGTTAACGCACAGATCACAGGTATTCATAAGGAGGTTTCATGCGATCACTGTCCCGAATTTTCGTGCTCGGATTTTCCGCCGCGACACTTCTCATATCGTCTGCAAGCCACGCGCAAGCGTGGCCAACAAAACCGGTTCGTCTGATTAACCCGTTTCCTGCAGGGGGCGGTACCGATACTTTTGCGCGACCGCTTGCGGCCCAACTATCAAAGCAAACAGGTCAGCAATTCATCGTTGAGAACATCGGCGGTGCCGGTGGCACAGTGGGTGCCGCACAGGCCGCGCGCGCAGCGCCTGACGGCTACACGTTCCTGATCGGCGCAGTTCACCACACCATCGCGCCGTCGATTTATCCCAAGCTGTCGTACGACATCGAAAAAGATTTTGTTCCAGTAACGCTTTTGGCGATCATGCCGTTCGTGGTGGCCTCGCAACCGAACAAGCTGCCACAGGTCAAGACCCTGAAGGACCTCATCGATTACGCGAAAGCTAATCCGGGAAAGCTCAATTTCGGATCGCCCGGCTCCGGCACATCGCAGCACCTGACTGGCGAGTTGTTCAAGCTGTCCAATGGCATCGACATGGTTCATGTGCCATACAAAGGCATGGGCCCCGCGATGCAGGACTTTCTGGGAGGCTCACTTGATGTGTTGATTGACGGCATGAGTGCGACAGCCGCGCAAATTCGCTCAGGAAGGGCGCGTCCGCTAGGCTTGATGTCAGCAACGCGTTCACCACAATACCCGGATATTCCTACCTTTGCTGAGCAAGGTTTCGCCAACAGCGAAGTATCTCAGTGGTACGCCCTTTGGGCGCTCAAAGGAACGCCTCCAGAAGTCGTCGACAAAATGTATCGCGAAGTCGTGAAAGCGCTGGCTGAGCCTAGTATCAAGGCGAACTGGGCGAACGCCTCGGCCGATGCGGGGGGCATGCCACCCGCCGAGTTTGCGAAATTTGCACATGCCGAAATGCTGCGTTGGGCCAAGATCGCCAAAGCGTCTGGCGCAAAGCTGGATAACTAAATTAACAACGGGGCGCTTTGCTTGATGGATGAAGTAGAGATAGTCGCGCAGCTCGTCGCGAAAGCGCGCGCTGCGCAGTCGTTATTCGACCATTATGATCAGGCGCAGGCGGATCGAGTTTGCAATGCCGCTGCATGGGCAATCATGGAGCCCGCACGAAATCGATCACTGGCTGAACTTGCAGTCAAAGATACTGGGCTCGGTAACGTCGCCGACAAAATTCAGAAAAACTATCGCAAGACACTGGGGCTTGTGCGTGATTTGCACGGCGCAAAGTCTGTCGGCGTGATTTCGGACAGTGCGGAGACGGGTATCACTGAAATTGCGCGACCTGCTGGCGTGATCGGCGCGATAACGCCGTCAACTAATCCCGGCGCGACCCCCGCAAACATGATCATCAATGCAATGAAGGGCCGCAATGCCATCATTCTCGCGCCGTCACCAAAAGGGTATTCGACGGCAGCGCTATTGCTGCATTACGTCCATGCAGAGTTTGATCGTATCGGTGCGCCGCATGATCTGGTGCAATTACTGCCTTCACCCGTAACAAAGGCGTCCACTTACGAATTGTTGCGACAGGTTGATCTAGTCGTCGCAACAGGCTCGCAAGCCAATATCCGAGCTGCCTACTCAAGCGGAACGCCGGCATTCGGTGTCGGAGCCGGCAACGTCGCCGTGATCGTTGACTCGAGTGCAGACGCTACGGCAACGGCGGAACGAATCGTACGATCCAAGGTCTTCGACAACGCGACCAGTTGTTCGAGCGAAAACAGCATGGTGGTCGTCGAGGACATTTATCCAGCGATGATCGCTGCAATGGAGGCGCAAGGTTGCGTGCTCCTGAATGATGCCGAGAAAGCCCAACTTCAAGGAGTCATGTTTCCTGCGCGCAAACTCTCGCCTGTAGTCACCGCCAAATCCGCGTCAGCAATCGCTCGAATCGCCGGAATAGCCCGAGCCGAGAACGCACGTGTGTTGATGGTCACCGAAACCGGCACGGGCGATGAATTTCCGTTCTCGGGAGAGAAACTCTCACCGGTTCTGACTATTTATCGTGCCCCCGATTTCGATGCAGCCTGCACAATCGTCAACGATATTTATGCGCATCAAGGTGCGGGCCATTCGGTCGGAATTCATGCGTCACATGCACGTGCTGACAAACTCGCGCTTGAAATCGGTCTCTCGCTTCCCGTTTCCCGCGTTATCGTCAATCAGGCCCATTGCATTGCGACGGGTGGCAGCTTTGACAATGGCCTTCCGTTCTCGCTCTCTATGGGCTGTGGTACGTGGGGCGGCAACAGCTTCAGTGACAACTTGACCTACCGAAACTTCCTGAACATCACGCGAATCGCCAGACCCATCGCAGAGCGCATGCCAAACGACGCGGAGCTATTCGCAGACTACTTCGCTCACGTCGCGCAATGACCGCCACGCTGCGCGACGTGCTGCTCATGCATGAAGCAGCTCAGCCAGATGCGATGCTGTTGCTTTCGCCAGAGACCGATCAAAGACTGACCTACGGGCAGTTTGCGAAGGAGGCAAGACAACTTTCTGCACGACTCCAGGCGATTGGAATCAATGCTGGAGATCACGTCGGCTTTCTACTTCACAACGGTTACCAAACCGCGACGATATTTATCGGTGCCATGGCGGCAGGATTCGTCGCCACACCGCTCAATTTACTGTCGCAAGGCGCTGCCCTTGCGTATGTACTTGAACACAGCAATGTACGCGTTGTTTTTACGTCTGCGCACTATGAGCAGCAGCTAAGAGAAGCGATCTCATTGCTTTCACCACCACACGCTGACGTCATTCAAGTCGTGGTCATTGATTCAGATGCTGCAGAAGTTCATGCCAGCTTTGGCGAGTGTGCGTTAGACGCTGATATCTCTGCATCAACGCCCGCTTTGCTCATGTACACGTCCGGCACGACGGGAAAGCCCAAAGGCGCGCTACTCACGCACAAGAATTTGTTGCACGCTGCACGATCTGTGTGCGACTGGCACGGCTTGACCGAGAATGACCGTGTACTGTCCTCTCTACCGCTGTATCACATCAACGGACAATGCATCGCCACAATTGCGCCGTTCGTAAGTGGTGGCAGCATCATTGCGCCTCACAAATTTTCTGCCCGAATGTGGTGGTCGTGGGTAGAGCGTTATCAGCCGACGTGGCTTAACCTGGTTCCTACGATCATTGCCTACTTGCTCAATGACGCTGCCGCAAACACAGCTACTGGGAGGCAGTGGCCCAACATCCGTTTCGCACGGTCCGCGTCGGCGCCCTTACCACCTGAACAGCACCGGGCTTTCGAGAACCTTTTCGGTATTGGCGTCATCGAAGCTATGGGTATGACTGAATGTGCCTCTGTCGTGTTCTGTAATCCACAGAACACGACAGCGCGCAAATACGGAACGCCAGGGTTGCCGTGCGGCGTTGAAGTGCGTGTTGTTTCTACCGACACAGGAGCGACGTTGAGTGATGGCGCAACTGGGGAGCTGCAACTGCGCGGCAACAATGTGATGCTTGGCTACTATGATGCGCCGGACAAAACAGCTGAAGCGATGGCGGAGAACGGTTGGTTGCGCACGGGCGATCTGGGTCACCGCGATGCGGATGGATTCTATTTCGTGACGGGGCGCATCAAGGAGCTCATCATTAAGGGTGGAGAAAACATCGCGCCACGTGAAATTGACGAAGCCCTGCTCTCACATCCGGCGGTACTAGAAGCGGCTGTAGTTGGTATTCCTGACACGAACTACGGGCAAGATATCCTTGCCGCCATCGTGCTCAAAGAGGGCGCGGTGTGCGATGAGGAAGCGCTGCGCCAGCATTGCGTTCGCATACTGGGTCGCTACAAAACGCCAAAGATCTTTCGTTTTGTAGACGACTTGCCCAAAGGCGCTTCGGGTAAAGTTCAGCGGTTAAAACTGCTCGACTAAGCACGATGTGCATCGCCGTTTTCCAGTGGAACCCAGTCGCTGAAACTCCGCTCCTGCTTGCGGCAAACCGGGACGAACACTTCGAACGTCCCACGCAGATAATGCACTGGTGGCCACAAGCGAACGTGTTGGCGGGACGCGATCTCAAAGCCGATGGTGCATGGCTCGGCGTGACACGGCAGGGAATCTTTGCGCTTATCACCAACATCCGCAATCCTGCCTTGCTTAAGGCAGGAGCGCCGTCTCGCGGACAAATCGTGCGTCGGTATCTCGAAGAGATGCGATCGGCTGGCGATTTTGTTACCGGGCTGGCGGCGATTGCCGACCACTATGAGGGTTTCAATTTGCTCTGCGGTTCAATACGTGCGAACCAACGTGAATTGTGGTTTCTCAACTCATCGGAAGCCACGCCACGATTGCTTGATGCGGGTATCTACGCGCTCTCGAACGCTTCGCTCGACACGCCGTGGCCCAAGATCACGCGCATCAAGGCGGGCTTCCGCCACGCACTGGCCGAACGTGATCTGAACGCGCAAAACGAGCGTCTATTTCGCTTGTTGGGAAACACGACCCAAG
>JBBRGY010000187.1:0-6231 GCA_038223495.1 Burkholderiales bacterium
ATGGCAGATCGCCGCCCACGCACGCGGCCCCGACTTGGCGTGGATGCCGCGGTCTGCGACGATTTCCACTGCGCGATCAGCGAGCAGCACATAAAGCAACACGCCGGTGTTGTGCTCGGTGTCCCAGATTTGCAACTGCGAGAACAGCGCAAGAGCGCGCTGCCTTGCCGTCTGCCCGCTGAAGAGCGGCGACCCGTCGAGCGCCCCTTCGACGACGAAGCGAACTTCACCGGTATGGGTCGTTTCTCTGGTCTTGATTTCCTGCTCGATTGCTGCCAATGTAGTTCGCGGAAAGGCCCGATTGACCTGCCCCTGAGTCGTAGCGAGATGGCGAAGAATGCGTTTAACGTTCATGGCTAAAACTTCCCTGAGGCACCACCACCGCCAAACCCACCACCACCTCCGCTGAAACCGCCGCCACCGAATCCTCCACCCCCTGCGCGACCACGACCCATTCCGCCGTAATAGCCACCGAGCATAGAAGTGGCCCCGGTAGTCTGAACAGCAAACCCCGATTATTAAGTGGAGGCTGGGCGGGTTGATGTGCGATGTAGCTTTATCCACAGGCTGTGCACGGCGCGTCGTCGAGCTCGCTTTATGGAGCACGTCGGCGGCGCGCGGTGTGCAGCTTGTGGGTAAGGCGGGGCTCATCGCTGGGGTGGATTCTACGCAGCTGCTTGCATCGGTGGCAGCAGTTTCCAGTACGCCTGATCGGGCGTCTGATCCTCGATACTCGTGTGCTGTCGCTTCGTGTTATACCAGTCGATGTACTCGGCGATATCAGTTCTCGCAAGGCTGACTGTGTCGTACGCTCGAAGGTACACGCGCTCGTACTTCACGCTCCTCCAGAGCCGCTCGACGAACACGTTGTCTCTCCATGCTCCTCGACCGTCCATCGAGAGCTTGCAGCCCCGTTTCAGCACCGTGTTGGCGAACTCGCTCGCGGTGAACTGGCTTCCCTGATCGGTGTTGACAATTTCAGGTGCGCCGAACTTCGCAAACGCCTGCTCAATAATCTCTACGGCGTGACACGCTTCAAGCGTGGTGGCCGTCTTGTGCGCGAGCACGCGGCGGCTGGCCACATCAATCACAGCAGTGAGATAGACGAAGCCTTTCGCCATCGGGATGTAGGTGGTGTCGAGCGCCCAGACCTGATTGGTGCGTGTGATCGCTGTATGGCGCAACAGGTACGGGTAGATGGTGTGCCCAGGGCAGGATTTGCTTGTGCCGGGCTGCGGCGCTAACGCGTGAATATTGAGCCGTCGCATGAGTGTGCCGATCTGGCGACGCCCGACTTCAATGCCCTCTTTGGCGAGCTCACGACGTAGCATTCTTGCGCCCATGAATGGGTACTCCAGATGCAGCTCGTCGATACGCCGCATCAGCGCGAGTTCAGCGTCGCTGATCGGGCGTGGCACGTAGTACACGGCCCCTCGGCTGATGCCTACGATTTTGGCTTGATGCGCAATGGGCAGTGGGTGATTTCGGTCAATCATCGCTTTGCGCTCAGCAGTCCCGCCTTGACGAGCGCGCGCTCTAAAAAATCATTCTCCAGTGCTAACTGACCAATCTTGGCGTGCAGTGGATCAAGGTCTATCGGCTCTGCTTAAACGCTACCGCCAAACACTTCTGTGGCGCGGGCGACCAGTTGCTTTTTCCATTCGCTGATCTGGTTGCTGTGCACTTCAAACTGTGCGCAGAGCTCGGCCATCGTCTTGTCTTCGCGCAGCGCGGCTAACGCGACTTTCGCTTTGAACTCTGCCGTCAACTTGCGACGCTGCTTTCGTGCCGCCGTCGGCTTCTTCAATAATTTCATCTCTAACTCCTGCTTGCCAGACCTTCATCAGTCCAGCGTGATGCCCAGAGTTTCCACTTATTCCACTGTTCAGTTTTGCGAAGCCACTTCTCATCGCGCCGTGCCGGCCCATGCCGACCCCCAGCAAGGTAATGACAAAGGCGATGCCTCCGCCGATCACCGCGACAATGATTGCACCGCCCAACAGCCAACCTGCAAGCGCGAGGACGCCTCCGGTCGCCAACGCGCCGGGAACGCGACCGAGCACGGAACGCAATACGCCGCCGACCCCCAGCGCCAACACAAACAACAACGGCAGCAGTTGGCGGATGCTCTCAGTGCCCCAACCCAATCCCGATCCAACGGCGCCTGATTTGGGCACGGGAAGCAACTCACCATCGACAACACGAATCATCTGATCGACACCGGCGCTGACAGCACCAAAATAGTCGCCTTCCTTGAGCCGAGGCGCAATCACCTCGTTGACGATGCGCTTCGACGTGGCGTCGTTCAATGCACCTTCGATGCCGTAGCCGACTTCAATGCGCAGCGTGCGGTCATCCTTGGCAATTAGCAGCAAGGCGCCATCGTCCACCTTCTTGCGACCCAGCTTCCACTGCTCCACCACGCGCAGGGCGTACTGCTCGATTTCTTCCGGCTTGGTCGTTGGCACGATCAGCACTACGATCTGCGTCCCCTTGCGCGTTTCGAACGCGCGCAACGATTGCTCCAGGCCCGTCTGCTGATCAGCTGATAGCGTGCCGGTGAGATCGGTCAGTCGTGCTTGCAATGGCGGCACTGGCACGAGTCCCTCGACAGCATGAGCGGGTGCAAGTACTGCGAACGCCAGCAGCCACTGCGCAAGCAACCATTTGGGCCTGCTCGCACCCGAGGAACGAACGGCATACGCTTGCGCCGGTGCACGCTCATTCGTAACGGTGAATCTCGCCTTTATGGCTCGGCCAAGCACGATCACTTCGGCTCCCCGCACTGCATCCGTACACGGCTGCAGGTTAGATTGATCACTTCGGCAAATCCGGTATTCAAAGTGGGATTACAGTCCATGGGGATCTGAATGAGTGGGTGCATGGCGGCTGTCCTTTTGCAATGAGCGGTGGCGGTGTCGATATCAGCGATCATGCGCGACGGATGCGTCGCCGAATACCAGCGCGCGCACCTGCGCCCACTGTTCCGCGACCGGGGCCGGATCGGCGTCAATCGCGTGAGCCGCTTGCAGGTCGAGCAAACCGACAGCATTGAACACCAGCCAACTGCAGGTTTCTTTCACGACGGCCTCGACCTGACCGCAGGCCATTCGCAAGTACCAGTCGACCAGAATGAAGCGGCGGCCGGCAAACTCGACTGCGGCCGCCTCAGCACGGGCGAGCGCGACGTATCGGTCGTGAGCCAGCGGCTGCACTTCGTTGCCGTCGAGCAGGAACACGCGGCTTTCGTATTGAGCAGCCACACAAATCCTGGACAAAATAGCAGGCCCGTCAACCGGCCCTTCGTAGACCGGAGCAAAACCACCCCCCGGGGTGCGGAAGTTCGTGGTCTGGCCCTGATACAGGCGCGCCGCCACCCATTGCACCTGGCCGTCATAGACGTAGTCGCGCAGGTCGAACTTGAGCACCTGCGCTGATCCCTGATCGGAGATGATGCGGCCGCCCGGCACCACCAGCGCCTGAGCGACGTAGCCGCCAGCAAGAATCTCCTGCCAGACGCGCTTCGTGAGCTTGTCGCCACGGTAGGCGGCCCGGCCACCGAATCCCGCGAAGGGTTTGAAGAACAGGCGTCGCCGCTCACGCCACAGGCGATCAGCATTCTGTGCCTCCACTACCTCGGTATGAGGAATGCTGGCCAGCAGCACGTCTTGCATGGCTTGTGGCACACCCAAAGCCTGAAGGCGCGTGGCATCGCTGAGTATGGCGAGGTTGCGTTTGTCGGCGTAGAGCGCATGCGCCTGCGGGTGCGGCGTGAGCACCATCGCGTTAGCGAGGTAGGCCTCGTGCAGCGTCGCGCTGGCGGGCTCAGAAAGCGAAAAATCGGTCAGGCGGTTGTAGACCAGGTCGATGGCCACATCAGCGTGCCAGAGCGAACCGGCACGAAGACTGAACTCGGTCGGACCAGCGATCACCGCGTGCAGTCCGTGCCGCTGGAACAATCGCTGGAACAGCAAGAATTCGGGGTACAGGTACTGCTGCTCGGGGTTCTCGTCCACGATGGCGATGTTGCGCAGCGGACGGTCGTGGCCGCAGAGCGACCACTCGTTGCGAAACATTGCCACGATTTCCTCTTCGAACGCATCGGCTGCAGCCGCTGGCGGCAAAAGACCATCGACGGCCGCACAACAAGCGCGTTGTGCCCGTGCCAAGACGGCATTGAGCATCGCACCCCCAGCGTTGGTGTTGATCTCGATGAGCCCGAAGCCGCCCTCGGTAGCATGAAAGTCATAGCCAAAGAACACGCCCTTGGCACCGCTCGGATCGTGGCGCGCGATGTCGGGTGCCGTGGCGAGCACAGCATCGCGATACGCCGGCAATGCAACGACTGACTCGATGGCCTGCACCACTTCGGCCATGCGCAGCATGTGTTCATGCGACAAAAAAACGGGACGCGTTGCGAACAGATAGGGGCAGCGCTGTTGGATCAAGTCGAACAGGCCCGGTTCGCCTATCTCCGACTCCAATGCTTGGCGCAGCGCCACCGTATCGAGGCTAATGCAGAAGCATTCGCTGTTGAGTACCTCCATCGAAACGGGGCCGGGCGACAGGCACGCGGCGACTGCTGCTGAGGGGGTCTGAGGCGCGTATGAGAGATCACCCTCGACCCAGCCCTGGAAGTGCTGTGCCCGCTCGACCACATGGAGCATGCGACCAGCGGCACCCAGCGTTCTGGGATGCCGCGTGAACCCGGGTCTGGGAGAAATGAATGTCGCCATCTCGCGCGCCATCTGGCGGGCCCGGTCAGGGTATTGCGCGAGCAAGGCAATCAGCAGGTTCTCCAGAGCGATCACGCGTATGTGGAGGTGCTCCAGTTCGGTGTTCATTGATCGATCAATGTCCTGGTCCCCATCGCAGCCTTCCAAAGGTCGCGTCGAACCTGCTTCGCCCTCGTTCTCCCGCCCGGAAAGCGCGGACTGCAGGTGGGGCAGCGGTTGCGATGGGCCTGCGCTCATGCCGTCAGCGCTGGGCCCGCAGAGCCGAGCGAGAAGGTCATTGACAAGGCAACGACGAGCGTTTTTAACGTGCTGCGCTTAGGCACGTGACAAATCCTGTGCTCCAAAAACACGTCGCTCTCCTAGCAACTTGAAGAATGATCGCTGTCTTTAGTGCACCGAAACATAGCCTCACTCCTTTAGATTCGCTGAAATGCGTGTGATGACTATGCACTCAGCAGCGGACGTGGTCTGTCTGTTACCGCACGCAACCAGCGCGCCAGGCTTGTTGATCGGGCTGTGATCTCCCATGCAAGTGCAACGAGTCGCCGTCCCGCAATCCTTAGCCGAGGTGCTCGAGCACGACGTGAAGCAGGCCGATGGTTGACCAACAGACTCGGCCGGCCGCGCATCGGAATGCTGATCAGGACAGCTGTCAGTGAAGACCCACCGTGCGTCACATGGACGCGTGATTGCATCTTGACCGCATCAATCGAACGTTCAGTGCGGCAACACACAGACAGACCAAAAAGTGACGTCCATCATCACTACTATCTCCTCGGCGCCCGCAGAACCTTCGGTCACGTGTGCATTGTGCCGAGGCAACGCCGCAATGGAACCACTATGCTGAATGTTCGAATTATTACGAGTGCTACCACGGTATTCGCGACCTTAAGTTACCTGCTATGCGTGGCCTACGGACTGCTGCTACCGTCTAGCGTGAATATGCACCAGCTCTTGGAGATCGTGCTTCCCGGCTTCGTATGGATCAGCCCCAGCGCATTCTTCTTTGGCCTGGTCTGGGCTGTAGCGTGGGGCGCCTATATCGGCGGCGGGTTCGTCCTGACCTACAACATGCTGCATCGTTGGATGGTAAGCGTCCGATTTGAACCGTATTGACGTTTAGGTGCGGAATCAGCTAGGCGGCGAGCGCGAAGGTCTTGGTCGCGTCTTTCGTGAGGCTGGGCAATTTCGCTGCCACGTTCCACGGCAGCAACTCGGCGACTTTGCTGACGCGATGCTCGTTGATATGGGAGATGACGTAGCGTAAATACGCCTCGGGATCGAGCCCGTTGAGTTTGGCGGTGCCGATCAAACTGTAGATTGCCGCTGCGCGCTCGCCACCGACGTCGGATCCGGCGAACAAGAAATTTTTGCGTCCTAATGCGACACAGCGTAATGCTCGCTCGGCGGCGTTGTTATCGATCTCGATGCACCCGTTATCAATGAAACGAGTTAACGCCACCCAACGCGTCAGCGCATAGCGAATCGACACCGC
>JBBRGY010000188.1:0-6227 GCA_038223495.1 Burkholderiales bacterium
GGCGCGTCGGCGCAGTTGTTCGGCGTTATCTGGCGTAGGCAGAGGCGTCGCGGCAGCGGCCATGAAATATCGCGGTGCTCAGAGGGCTTGCGCCACGGTGAGGAAAGAACCAAAGACCACGATTCTATCGGCTTCAGCCGCGAGTTTCCGCGCCGCAGCATAAGCGTCGGCAACGATCGCGTGGCGGTGGATCGCACGATCTTTGACACCCGCCTCCGTCAAGGCGGCCGCCAAAGCGTCGATTTCAACGCCGCGCGGGCCCGGCAGCGGCGCAATGTGCCATTCGTCGATTCGCCCTTTGACGGCTTCGACGACTGCGCCGATATCTTTGTCTTTAAGCATTGCAAACACAGCGTGTGTGTTTGGGAAATACGCCATGTCAGCGAGTGCTCGCTCAAGCGCGATTGCAGCATGAGCATTGTGAGCGACATCCAGCACCGTAGTCGGACGCCCCGGCAATACCTGGAATCGACCGGGCCATTGGGTCTCCAGCAAGCCCTGCTTCACCGCGCCTTGCGATACAGGAAGACGGTCGTTCAAGGCTTGCAGCGCAGCAAGGGCGGCGGCGGCATTGCCGAGTTGGTAGCTGCCGCGAAGCGCCGGGAGCGGCAGACCGTGGCGGCGCATCGAGTGATCGCCGTCTTTCGCCCAAAATCCCCATTGATTCGGAGTTTCGGGAGATTTTTGCCAGCCAAAATCGCGCCCGATGTAGCTGGCAAGCGCGCCGCGCGCCTCGGCAGTGGCGACGAGCGATTGCGGTGGATCGGGTTCGGCGATGATGGCGGGGCGGTCTTTGCGCAGAATTCCGGCCTTTTCTACGGCAATCAATTCGCGGGTTGCGCCGAGAAATTCGGTGTGGTCGATGGCGATGCTGGTGATCACCGCGCAATCGGCGTCGAGAATGTTGGTGGCGTCGAGCCGACCGCCGAGGCCGACCTCGACGACCCAAGCGTCGAGCTTGGCGGCAGCAAAAAGATGAAAGGCCGCGAGCGTTGTGTATTCAAAGAACGTGAGCGCCAAATTGCCCTCAGCTTCGCGCGCCGCTTCCACCGCTTCGAACGCGGCCACCAATTCAGCGTCGCTCGCTTCAACACCGTTAACGACGATGCGCTCGTTGAAACGATGAATGTGCGGCGACGTGTACATAGCCGCCCGGAACCCCGCTGCGCGCAGGATAGACGAGAGGTAAGCACACACCGACCCTTTGCCATTGGTGCCTGCGACCAGAATCACCGGGCACGGCGGCGCGACCGCCATGCGCTCAAAAATCGGGCGGATTCGCTCCAGGCCCATCTCGATTTCAGGGCCAGAGCGGATCGCGTAGATGCGCGACAGCCAGTCGGCGAGCGCGGTCATTGCAACGAAAAACGCCCGGAATGACTAACAACTTCGTGATGAAATGGCGTTTTCATAGGGGCCGAAGCCGCGAAATACGATAAGTCGACTACTGTCAATTTTCGCTGGTAGCCCCGATAAAAAGGCGCTTCTATCAAAAAGCTATTGCTCAATTTAATGCAGCGCACTCAATAATTTGGCCAGCGTCGCCTTCATTTCCCGCCGATCCACGATGAGATCAATCGCGCCGTGATTCAGCAGGAATTCAGCGCGTTGAAAACCTTCCGGTAATTTTTCGCGCACTGTCTGCTCGATCACGCGTTGCCCGGCAAAACCAACGAGCGCACCCGGCTCAGCGATCACGATATCGCCAACAAAAGCAAAACTCGCTGATACGCCGCCCATTGTCGGGTCGGTCAGCACGCTGATGTACGGCAACTTCTTCTCGGCCAACTCAGCGAGTCGCGCCGTAGTTTTTGCCATTTGCAACAAGGACGCCATGCCTTCCTGCATGCGTGCGCCGCCCGAGGCGGCAACCGACACAAAGCCACACTTTGCCTTGATCGCCGCGTCCACGCCGCGCGCAAAACGCTCGCCCACGACTGAGCCCATCGACCCCCCCATGAATTCGAACTCGAAGCAGGCAACGACGGCAGGCACCTTGTCAATCGAACCTTGCATCACCACCAATGCGTCGGTCTCGCCCGTGGCCTCACCGGCCAGTCGCAATCGATCGGGATACTTTTTGCTGTCTCTGAATTTGAGCGAATCAATCGGCAAAACGTCCGCGCCAATCTCCTTGCGCCCCGCCTCGTCGAGCAAGCCATTCAGCCGCGTGCGGGCGTTGATTCGCATGTGATAGCTGCACTTCATGCAGACATGCTGATTTTTCTCGACGTCGGTCGTGTAGAGCACCGAATCGCACGATGGGCATTTGAGCCACAGGCCCTCTGGCACGCCACGTTTTGAAACGCCGTCTGTCTTGTTCGCACCGGGAATAATTTTGTCTAACCAGGACATAGGCTTTGGACGGGTAACCCGTTCCGTTGTTTTCTCGTGGATGCTGATTTTCGCGGAAAACGTGCGAACCGCCTAACCGCATCGACTGGCACGCAAAACCTGTCATCCTCGGGCGGATCAGATTTCAAACGCGCGCCCGATGCCGCTACGCCAAAGCGTCGAACGCCACGTGCCCAGCCGTCACCGTCGCTCTCACGACGCCGGGTAACTCATAACCAATAAACGGCGAATTCTTGCCTGCGCTTTTGAAACCCACTTTGTTGATCAGGCGATACGCGCCGGGATCGAACACACAGACATCAGCGATGCCATCGACCGCCAACCGTCCCGCGCCGAGGTTTGCGGCGTCTGCCGCGTGATGCGTAATGCGTGCGAGAGCGCTGTTGAGCGGTATGCGTGCCGAGTCGGCAAAGCGCAATGTCAGCGACAGCAACGTCTCCAGCCCGGTTGCGCCCGGCGCGGCTTCGCCGAACGGCACCTGTTTAGCGTCATCCTGACGCGGCGTGTGATCAGAAACAATAGCGTTAATCGTTCCGTCCATCACGCCCGCGCGCAGCGCATCGCGATCGCGTGCGGAGCGCAGCGGTGGCGACAGGCGATAGTTCGAATCGTAATTTCCGATGTCGAGATCAATGAGATGCAGATGATTAATCGCCACGTCGGCGGTGACATTCAGGCCACTGGCTTTAGCGGCGCGAATCAGCGCTACGCCTTCGGCTGTGGAAAGGCGGCAGACATGCAGGTGAACGCCGGTCACGCGCGCGAGTTCGATGTGTGTGGCCAGCGCGACGATTTCGGCGCTCGACGGAATGCCTGCAAGTCCCAATCGGGAGGCAACTTCGCCTTCGTGAGCGACACCGTTATTGGCGAGATGCAAATCTTCAGGCTGCAACCAGACGGAATAACCAAACGTTGCCGCGTATTGCATCGCTCGCAGCAACACCTGCGTGTCGAGTACGGCGCGATCCGCCTGAGAAAAACCAACACATCCGGCTTGCGCCAACTTGGAAATTTCCGCGAGCTGAACGCCCGCCAACGATTTAGTCAGCGCGCCCAGCGGGTACAGGTGAGTGCCGTGAAACGACTGCGCGCGCAACCGCAGCATGTCCACCAAACCGGGCTCATCGAGAACGGGATCGGTGTCTGGCGAACAGACCATGCTGGTGACACCACCTGCAGCAGCGGCGGCCATCTCAGTAGCCAGGGTGCCGCGTTTGACGTGAACCGCAAGGTCAACCAAACCGGGCGCGACGATGCAGCCTTCGGCGTTGATGTCGCGATTGCTGTGCCAATCGGCGGGTTGCTCGCCAATCGCGACGATCTTGCTGGCGGCGATAAAGACATCCGCCTGCGCGTCGAAGTTCGATGCCGGATCGATCACACGACCCTTGCGAATGGCGATCTTCATCGTGTGCTCCCCGACAAAATCGCCATCACCGCCATGCGCACGGCTATGCCATAGGTAACTTGAGGAAGAATCACAGACTGCTTGCCGTCGGCCACGGCAGAGTCAATCTCCACGCCACGATTCATCGGGCCAGGATGCAGGACGATTGCGTCTGGTTTGGCCAGCGCCAGCTTTTGCGGCGTCAGGCCGTAGCGCGAAAAATATTCGCTCGCCGAGGGCAGCAACGCGCCCGTCATGCGCTCATTTTGCAAGCGCAGCATAGTCACCACGTCAACCCCTTTGAGCCCTTCTTCAAGCGAAGTAAACACGCGCACGCCAAGCCGCTCGATATCCGCAGGCAACAGTGTTCGCGGCCCAATCACCCGCACTTCCGGCACGCCGAGCGTGGTCAACGCATGAATCTGCGAGCGGGCGACGCGCGAATGCAGCACGTCGCCGACGATAGCGACGGTCAAACGCGTGAAGTCCTTTGTGTATTTGCGGATGGTGAACACATCCAGCAATCCCTGCGTCGGGTGCTCATGACGTCCGTCGCCCGCGTTCACCACATGCACATGCGGCGCGGCGTGTTGCGCGATGAGGTACGGTGCGCCGCTCTCCGCGTGACGCACGACGAACATGTCGGCATGCATCGCCGTCAAGTTTGCGATGGTGTCGAGGATCGTTTCGCCCTTGTTGGTGCTGGAGCGCGCGACGTCGAGGCTCACCACATCAGCGGACAGACGCTTGGCAGCAATCTCGAAGGTGGTGCGTGTGCGCGTCGAGTTCTCGAAGAAGATATTAAAGATTGATTTGCCGCGCAACAACGGCACGACTTTGACTTCGCGCTCGTTGATACCGACGAAACTTTCAGCGGTATCTAGAATACGTTCGATGATGCGCTTGGGCAAACCTTCAATGGCGAGCAAGTGGTGCAGATCGCCGTTTTCGTTGAGTTGTAGATTCTTCTTCGAGAGCATCAGCGAGGCATCCACGGTTCGGTCGTTAGCGCGAATTTTCCAGCATCATCTTTGCTGAGCGCCAACATAAGGTCGCGAGCGACGATTAACGGTGCGCCGACGTAATCGGCCGCAATCGGCAACTCACGTCCGCCCCGATCAACTAGCACCGCGAGCTGCACTGAGGCCGGACGACCGTAGTCAAAAAGCGTGTTCACCGCTGCGCGAATCGAGCGCCCAGTGAACAAAACGTCATCCACAATCACGATGTGCGCGCCCTGCACCGAGAATGGAATCTGCGTGCTGCGGACATTGCTTTTCAAACCGCTCGTAGACAAATCATCGCGATAGAACGACACGTCGATGTAGCCCACCTCGTGTTCGCCATCAAGCTCGGCAGAGAGCCGATCCGCAAGCCATGCGCCACCAGAATACACGCCGACGAGTTTCGCGTTATAGGCGATGGCAGGTGCCATTTGCGCTTTCAAATCGTTGAACAAGGCCTCAGCGTCGGGAAGGTCAAGGTTGCTCGTCGTCATGGCGTTGGGCCGGTTTCTATTTCGCTCACGGCGATGTTTGTAGGCATGGCACCCTCCTCAAAAAAACGGCGCAGAATCTGCGCCGCTGCTTCGGCGTCTATCGCCTTTTTTCTGTCTTGCCCGGACAGGCGGCTGCCAGTTACGGCCAGCGCCTGCACCGCATCGACGCTGGTGTAGCGCTCGTCAACCAGATACGATGGCCGATCAAACCGGCCCGTTAACTGTCGCGCAAATCTTTCGCAGCGGGCGGTCATGGCATGTGATTTGCCGTCGGGATACGACGGGCGGCCCACGATGAACGCGCTTGGCCCCCACTCTTTCACCAGCGCAGCAATCGCGGCAAAGCGCGTGTCGTCGCTGGTCGCATCAATCGCGGTGAGGGCGTTCGCCGTCTCGGTCAAATCATTGCCGAGCGCCACGCCGATGCGTCGCTCGCCAAAATCAAAAGCGAGGAACGTGAGATTCTTCAAGCGTGACCTGCGACGCTGGACAGTGCAAACCGTGATATCCCCAGGCGTTCGATGGCAACGTTGAGCAAATCCTCCGGTGGCGTCACGAACAGCATGTCAGCATCGGCCTGCACCGTGAGCCACGCATTCGCCGCGATTTCTTCTTCGAGCTGACCTGCACCCCAACCGGCGTAGCCGAGCGTCAGCAGCCATTCGGCTGGCCCCGTGCCGCCAGCAACCGCTTCAAGAATGTCTTTTGACGTGGTGAGCGAAAGCTCGTCGCTCACCACGATCGAAGAGTTCCACGAGCCGTGCGAGCGGTGCAGCACAAAGCCGTGCTCCACACTGACCGGCCCGCCAAAATGCACCTTGCGTTGTGACAAACGGATGTCGGCCACCTCAACGGCGATTTGCTGAAAGAGTGAATCCATCGTGAGCGAAGTCGGGCGATTGACCACGACACCCAAAGCGCCGCGCTCGTTGTGCTCGCACACATAGGTGACCGTTCCCTTGAAATTGGGATCGGCCATGGCGGGCA
>JBBRGY010000189.1:0-6186 GCA_038223495.1 Burkholderiales bacterium
TTCCTGCGCGCCAGTGCGACGGCATCTGGATCAAGATCATCGAGCGTAGCGCTCGGCACAACAACCGCGCTCCAATCCTCGCCCGCCAACGGTTCAGCCAGAATCGCATCGTGCCGGTCCTTGCGTAATTCAACGAGACTATCGCCGTCGCGTTGCCACGCTTTTTTGTGCGCGATCACAGGCTTACGTGGAGCGTGCTTGGGCACATGCACCACCCACACCGTGGCGTTCGTGTCCGATGTCACGAACGCTTCCACATGCAAGCCTAGCGACGGCAAATTCACGAGATTGCCCATCAACCGATGCGGCAAGCTCTCCAGCGTGTAGTCCTCAAAGTGTTGAATGCCCTTGATCGCTAACGTCTTGTCTTCAACGCCCAACACGACGCAACCGCCATCCATGTTGGAAAACGCCGAAATGTACGAAATCAAATCATCGCCGACTCGGCCCGATACAAATGATTTCAAACTGCTCGCAGCCTTCCACTCAACCGCCTCGTTTTCTTTGCCGTAGCGCTCACGCAGCAGTGCCTGTAATTCTTGTGCCGTCATCTGATCATCCCCGCGCCACGTCGTACGGGATTTGTTTGAAGGTGACGTTTTCGGCGGCGAGTCGGGCGGGGCCGAGGCGGACGGATTCGCCGTAGATCACGCGCGGGCTGCCCGTTTGCGGATGCGGATAGGTTTGGTTCAGCCACGCGAGGATGGCGGACGTCAGCACGTTGCCGCCCTGCGGTCGGCGGTCACCGAGGATGCCGTTGAACAGCAGGTAATACGCGATGCCGTCGTGGGTGCCGAGGAACGGGCTCGAACCCTTCTTTTTGTGCCACGGTGTGCGCGTTTCCTGCATCCAGACGAAGGCGGCGAGCGTGGCGAATCGGACTTCGGGGTGAATCGCGCCGCCGTCATCGAAGATCGGTGCGCCGAGTTTCATGAAGCGAAAGCTGCCGCCGCCCTGCCAGCCTACGGTTTTGCTGATGCCGCCCTGCTCGCCGTCGAGCACTTTTTGCAGGCGCGGCACGCAGTGCGTTTGCGCGTGCTCGCCCATCTCAATGCCGATCCAGCGACGACCCATTTTCTGCGCGACAGCAGCGGTGGTGCCGGAGCCGAGGAAGCTGTCGAGGATGAGGTCGTTGGGGTTAGTGGCGATATGCAGGATGCGTTTTAGTAGACGCTCAGGTTTGGGAGTATCAAAAACATTAGCCGTTCCAAAAAGCGCGAGCACCTCTTTTTTCGATTCGTCGGTATGACCAACTTCCTCATGTGGCCACCAGTTGTGTGGCGTCATGCCCGAGCGCACTTCCGAAAGAAAAAGTTTCAGCGCCGGGACACTATTCTGGCCTTGTTTCCCCCACCAGAGTCGCTTCTCAGCAACGTGCTGCGAATGCACAGACGGCTCATACTTCCACGCTTTCTTTGTGTTGCGAATGACCTCGTGTGTGTAGGGATTGACTATTTCGTAGCAAAGATTGGGACGCTTTTCTGGAGTGGCCTGATTCAAGTAGTCCACGGCCTTCCACGGACCACGCGGGTCGTCGTCAGGATTCAAGTAGCGAGCAACGGATTCCTCGGTGCGCTCCAACAAGTTTGCCTCAAACGAGCTTGATTTTGAATAGCAATACACGTGATCGACAATCGAAGCGATCCCGACGAAATTGTTGCTCACGCTGTACTTCCGCTGCCATGCCACGGATGCCAGAAAATTCCCCCGCCCAAACACCTCATCCATCAACACCTTGAGGTAGTGGCCTTCGTTGTCGTCGATGGTGACCCAGATGCTGCCGTCCTCGGCCAAGAGTTCGCGCAGCAGTTGCAGGCGTGGCAGCATCATGGTGAGCCACTGCGCATGCTCCAGGTTGTCGTCGTAGTGCTCGAACGCGCTTTTGGTGTTGTACGGCGGGTCGATGAAGGTGCATTTGACCTGCCCGCGATAGAACGGCAGCAGCGATTTCAACGCCTCAAGGTTGTCGCCCTGAATCAGCAGGTTGTCCTCGGTCGGCGCGAGCGCGGGCGCGGGCGTGGAAACAGCAGCGGCAGATTCTAGAGCATCAGCTTGTTCGCTCAATGCCTTATTAGACGGGGGCTCAAGACCGGAAATGAGCGACTGTCGACTTTCGGTCGTTTCGTGCTCTGAGCCCTTGTGTAGTCGAGCTTTCGTCGTCTGGGTTGTAGACGCGTGCTCAGACACCTGCTCCAGCAACCGATACGGTACTTTCCGTGCAATTTCAAAGGCGGCGTCGCGGTTGAGCCAATCGAGGGTGGGCATTTAAGGATTGTCTCCGGCCTGATTGGCGAATGGCGCGAACTGCGCGGCGGGCGTGGTCTGCCGCTCGAACAGTTTGAGATAAGGCTCGTAGCGAAAGACTCGGTTTCGGCTCTGGCCGGTGATCTCTGTCAGCACGCCCGCAGCCACCATTTCGGCAACGATGCGGCCAGCCGTAACGAACGAGCATGACATGACGGCGGCGGCCTGTTTGATGTCGACGTGGGTGCGCACAAACAGGGTGTCGAGCAACGTAAGCGCGTTGGCGTTTTTGGCGAAGCGCGCTCGGTGCGCGTCGCGCAGGCGGATGATGTCGCGTCCAGTGTCGCTGGCGAGGCGCGCGGTTTCGCTGACGCCGCGCAGGAAGAATTTGACCCAGCCTTCCCAGTCGCCTTTCATACGCACGGCCATCAGCCGGTCGTAATACTCGGTGCGATTCGCTTTCAAGTAGATCGACAAATACAAGAGCGGCAGTGAGAGCGCTTTGGCTTCGACCAGCATGAAGGTGATCAGCAGCCGTCCGACGCGACCGTTGCCGTCGAGAAACGGGTGAATGGTTTCGAACTGTGCATGCGCGAGGGCACAACGCACTAGCACCGGCACGTCGTGTGTGTGTTCGTGGATGAAGCGTTCGAACGCGCCGAGCGTGTCCATGAGCGCATAGGCTGGTGGCGGCACAAACGCAGCGTTGGACGGCGATGCGCCACCGATCCAGTTTTGCGAAATGCGGAACTCGCCGGGGGATTTTTCCTGACCACGAACACCACGCATGAGCTCCGCGTGAATCTCTTTAATGAGCCGTAGCGAGAGCGGCAGTTCGTCCAGCCGCCGGATGCCGTAGCTCATGGCGCGAACATAGTTGACGACTTCCGCAACGTCGTGCGGTTGACGGTCAGTAGCGTGTTCAGCCTCGAACGCGAGTACGTCTTCGAGCGTGCTTTGCGTGCCTTCGATTTGCGAGGAAAGCACGGCTTCCTGCTTGACGTACATGGCGACGAACAAATCCGGATTCGGTAGCAAGGCGGCGAGCGCGTCGAGCCGCGCCAGATCTCGGTCGGCGTCCGATAAAAGGCGCTGCATTTCGCCATCCCACGTGACGGGCGGATCGGGTGGCAGCGGCTCGGGCATGAACGCGCGGTAGCCGGTCGGCTGCTGGATGTAGCGACCCGCGCGCAGGACTACTTCCGGCGAGGCGGGGCTGCTATCGGGCGCTGGATCGGGCAACTTGGGCATCGGCGCGTTAATTAAGGCTGGTTTAACAAGCAGCTCGAATTATCGCTTTTATTTTAATTTTGTCTATTTTTGTTTAACAAGAAGTCAAATTGGCAGGCTTGTTAAAGCAAAATTAAATAGCGTGAGGCGATTGGATTCTTATTTCACTATTTCTGCCAATAGTGAAATAGTCCGCGCTGACTGTCAATGCATACTTCTGAACTATCAGCTTTTTTATGGATGCCTTATTTCATGGGGGCTAGAGCGCTAAAAATGTAAATCTCGATAAATGTTTATTTGTGAGATTAGCCCCCGTAAGGCCGTCATTTCAGCGAAAAGCTGCTACTTCCCAACCAGTACGATCCGCGCAATTTGCTCCGCCGCGTTGGCCAGTAATTCTGGCGCTCGAATCACCGCTTGATCGAGCGCCATTGGTCCGGGGACGATGGAGAAACAGCCGCCGTTGAAGATGGCGTTTAGTGCTTCGAGCGAGGCGGAATCGACGCCACCGCTGATGAGCGTGGCTTTCAGGTCGAGATTGCCATTTGCCCTGGCGATTTGTGCTGCGGCGAACGGGGTTTTGCCGAGTAGCGTTTGTGCGTCGGTGCGACCTTCACCGGTGATGAGCCAATCGGCGTTTTTGCAGGCGTCGGCCAGGCCGATGAGGCGGGCGACGGTTTGTGCGCCGGATTCGAACTTTGCGCCGAGCAGTTGCAGCGCGTAACCCAAACCACCCGCAGCGCCTGCGCCCGCTTTGTCCTTGGCGGAGCGTTGTAGCGCGGCTTCAAGGCGCTCGGCGTAGGCGGCGATGACGCCATCGACGCGCGCTAGGTCACTCATGGCGACGCCCTTTTGTGGGCCGAAGATTGCCGTTGCGCCGCGCTCGCCGGTGAGCGTGTTGTTGACGTCGGACAGGAGCGTGATTTCGCAGTCGGCGAGTCTGGCGTCGAGCCCGGTGACGTCCACTGAAATCAGCTTCGCGAGGCCATTCGGCGTGGGTTCGACTTCGCGCCGGAAGGTGCCGATGAATTTGACGCCGAGCGCGGCCAAGAGGCCCGCGCCGCCGTCGTTGGTGCTGGTGCCACCAAGGCCGATGAAAAAGTGACGGATGCCCTCGCCGATCAGAAGGCGCATCAATTCACCGACGCCGTAGCTGGAGCGATCACCGACCGGGACGGCCATGTTGTGCGCGTCCTCGATGCCGACGATCTGCGCGACTTCGATCATCGCGGCTTCGTAAATGCCGTGTTTGATCAGTGCATAGCCTGCTTCGGCTGACTGGCCGGCGGCGTTTCGCACGAGTGCTTGCTTACGTCGTGCTCCGGTGCCTGCAAGAGCGTGGCAGACCGCATCTAGCGTGCCTTCGCCGCCGTCGGCCATGGGGCGTTTGACGATTTCAGCGTCTGGCAGCGCCCGGCGCAGACCCGTCTCTAGCGCCGTGCAAACGGCCTCAGCCGAAAGCGAGCCTTTGAACGAATCGGAGGCCAGGACGATTTTCATTCCACCGAATCTTCTACGGTGTCGCGTTGCGTCGCGCGCTGCACTCGGTCATTCACGGCGTCCCATTCGGGGCCTTGCGGCGGGGCTTCGATGATGAGTTGGCCATAGCGTTCACTGTCGAGCGCCCGCAGCAACGAGTAGAGCTCGTACTCCCATGTTTGCGCGTCAGCCGCGAGCCGGATGGCGCGCAATTTAGCGGACGGTTCGACGTCAAACGAATGGGTGATGACGCAGCGCGAAGGGCCGCTGTCTTGCGCCTGGCGGAAGGCGCGGAGCTGCGTGCGCAGACGACGCTCTTCGAGCATCACGGTCGGCGTGCGTGGCGCATAGTGCGACGCGAGGCTGCCGGAGACGCGCGGTGCGTCATCGTCGCCTTCGGCGAGCGCCACACCCAGCACTTGTTCGATTTCATTGGCTCGCACTCGGCCGGGCCGCAAGATGCGCACGGCGTCGCCGCTGACATCAACGATGGTGGACTCGACGCCGACATCACATGGGCCGCCGTCCAAAATGAACAGCAAACGATCAGGAAATTCAGCGGCGACGTGCGCGGCGGTGGTCGCGCTGACCTGCCCGAACTGATTAGCCGACGGGGCCGCCAATCCTGATGCTGCGTTCGTCGCAGGTTTATCGGCGGCGAATTCGCGCATGACAGCCTGTGCCACTGGGTGCGACGGGACGCGCAAACCGACTGTGTCCTGCCCGCCAGTGACCGCATCGAGTACATGGCTCGCGCGTTTGACGATCAGGGTCATCGGGCCGGGCCAGAACGCGGCGGCGAGCCTTTCAGCGGCATCCGGCCATGTGGCGGCCCAGGCTTTTGCTGCGTCGCTGGATGCAACATGAACGATAAGCGGATGATCAACCGGTCGACCTTTAGCTGCAAAAATCTTACTGACGGCATCGGCGTCGCCCGCGTCGGCCGCGAGCCCGTACACCGTTTCTGTCGGTAATCCGATCAACTCGCCCGCACGCAGCCACCCCACCGCTCGGGTGACGTTTTCGTCGGTCGGTGGTTCGATCCAGGGAACGTTGGGTCGCTTCATCAATACACGCTCGATTCGTTAGGTGGACGCGTTTTGAAACGCTTGTGTGTCCACAAATACTGAGGAATGTTCTCGCAAACTCTATCTTCGACAAATGCGTTTACGCGGCGGGCGTCGGCCTCATCGTCGCCGGACGGAAACTGATCCCACGCTGGGTAAAAACGCA